>JBJTSJ010000143.1:0-14265 GCA_046076605.1 Tabrizicola sp. | reverse complement strand
GCACAAGCGGACGGGGTAGGCCGATGAAGGGTCCGCTGCCAGGCCACCCGAGTGATCCCCATATCCCCGTTCTGATCGACGCAATTGTGCGCGAGTGCGCGCCTGTGTCCGGCGTCTGGCTGGATGGGACGCTGGGGGCCGGGGGATATACACGCGAATTGCTGAAGGCTGGGGCCGCGCGGGTGATCGGTGTCGACCGGGACCCCCTGGCCTTGTCGATGGCCGAGGCTTGGGCCGGGGCCTATGGCGACCGGGTGCGGCTGGTGGCGGGGACGTTCTCGGACCTGGATGAGCTGGCGGGGGAGCCTCTGGACGGGGTGGTACTGGACCTTGGGGTCAGCTCCATGCAGCTGGATCAGGCGGAGCGCGGGTTTTCCTTCATGAAGGACGGCCCGCTGGACATGCGAATGAGCCAGACGGGGCCCTCGGCTGCGGATCTGGTGAACACCTCGGAAGAAGGCGTTCTGGCCGATATCCTTTACCACTACGGCGAGGAGCGGGCGTCGCGCCGGATCGCCCATGCCATCGTGACGGCGCGGGCGTTGGAACCGATCACCACGACGGCGAAGCTGGCCGAGATCGTGGCGAAGTGCCTGCCGCGCCCGAAGCCGGGGCAAAGCCATCCGGCGACCCGCAGCTTCCAGGCGATCCGCATCGCGGTGAACACCGAATTCCAGGAGCTGGCCGAGGGGCTGAACGCCGCCGAACGGGCGTTGAAGCCGGGTGGTCTGTTGGCCGTGGTGACGTTTCATAGCCTTGAGGACCGGATCGTGAAGCGGTTCTTCCAGCTGGCGTCGGGCCATGAGTCCAACGCCAACCGCTATGCTCCCGCGAAAGCCGACACCACGGCGCGGTTCGAGATGGTCACCCGCAAGGCCGTGGCCCCCGACGAGGCGGAAATCGCCCGCAACCCCCGCGCGCGGTCGGCCAAGCTGCGGGTCGGGCGGCGGACCCATGCGCCCGCCAAGACGCTTGCACCGGCAGAACTTGGCCTGCCGGAAATCCAGAAGAAAGGACGCCGCTAGATGCGCCCCGTGTTGTACGTGCTCTCGTTCCTTGCCCTGATCGCGCTGGGCTTCTGGGCCTACCGCGAGAATTACGCGACCCAGGCCGCTCTGAAAGAGGTCGAGGCGTTGCAGCGCCAGATCGTCGGCCTGCGCGAGGCGCTGTCGGTGCAGCGGGCGGAGTGGGCTTACCTCAACCGCCCCGACCGGCTGCGTGAGCTGGCCGATGTCAACTTTGACCGCCTGGGCCTGTTGCCGATGGAGCCGTCGCAGTTCGGCACGGCGGCCAGCGTCGTCTATCCGCAGGCAAAGCTGCCCGAGATCAGCTTCGCCACCGAGATTCAGGGCACGCTTGCCGAACCCGAGGAGGGGCTCTAACCCATGCGCACCCCGCTTCGCCCGCTCGCCCGCATCCTGCAGGCCCGTCAGGACGGGTTGAACCCCGACAGCATCGAAAAGGAAAACCTGCGCATCCGGCATGAGGCCTTGCGGGAAAAGGCGCGGGGGCGGGCGCAGTTCCGGCTGGTGATCCTGTGCGCGAGTTTCGTGGTGGCCTTTGCCGCTATCGGCGCGCGGATGGGGCTGATGGCCGCGACCGAACCGATGGAGCCGCGCGCCAGTGCGCCAGGGGCCGAGATCATCGCGCAGCGCGCCGACATTACCGACCGCAACGGCCGGGTGCTGGCCACCAACATGACCACCCATGCGCTGTACGCGCATCCCAAGGTGATGGTCGATCCGAAGGGATCCGCCGAGAAGCTGGCGGCAATCTTCCCCGAGCTGGATGCCAAGGCGCTGGCGCGGCGTTTCACCGACGGGCGCAGCTTTGTCTGGGTGCGCAAGGTCCTGTCCCCTGAACAGATGCAGCAGGTGCACGAGATTGGCGATCCGGGCCTGTTGTTCGGCCCCCGCGAGATGCGGCTTTACCCGAACGGAACCCTCGCCGCCCATGTGCTGGGCGGGACCTCCTTCGGTGCCGAAGGGGTGCATTCGGCGGAAGTGATCGGCGTGGCGGGGATCGAGAAGGCGCTGGACGCCCGCCTGCGCGACCCGGCGCAGGGCGGCAAGCCGCTGGCGCTGTCGATCGACCTGACGCTGCAGTCGACCATCGAGGAAATTCTGGCGGCGGGCATGGGCATGCTGAACGCCAAGGGCGCGGCGGCGATCCTGATGGATGCGCGGACTGGGGAAATCCTGGCGCTGGCGTCCTTGCCGACCTTTGACCCGAACGACCGGCCCAATCCCCTGGTCGACAAGGATGCCGAACCCGGCGACAGCCCCTTGTTCAACCGTGCTGTGCAGGGGGTGTATGAGCTGGGGTCGACCTTCAAGATCTTCGCCGCCGCGCAGGCGATGGAGCTTGGGCTGGTCACGCCCGAGACGATGGTCGACGCGAACGCGCCCATGCAGTGGGGCAAGCACAAGATCAAGGAATTCGAGAACAAGAACTACGGGCCCTTGCTGTCGGTGACCGACGTCATCGCCAAGTCGTCGAACGTCGGCACCGCGCATATCGCGCTGATGATCGGGCCCTTGCGGCAGCAGGCCTTCCTGAAGTCGCTGGGGTTCTTCGAGCCGACGCCGGTGGAACTGGTGGAAGCGCCGGGCGCAAAGCCGCTGATCCCGAAGAAATGGCCCGAGATCGTGACGATCACCACCTCTTACGGTCACGGCATGTCGGCAAGCCCGATGCACCTGGCGGCTGCCTATGCGACGATTGCAAATGGCGGCGTGATGATCAAGCCCACGCTTCTGAAGCGCGACGGCCCGACGACCGGCGTCCGGGTGATGAGCGAGAAGACCGCGCATGACAGCGTGGCCATGCTGCGCCGCGTGGTGACCGAGGGCACCGCCAGCCTGGGCGACGTGCCGGGGTATGAGGTCGCGGGCAAGACCGGGACGGCGGACAAGCCGAAGAAGACGGGCGGGTATCACAAGGACAAGGTGGTGAACACCTTTGCGTCGATGTTCCCGGCCAGCAATCCGCAATATGTGCTGATCGTCACCCTGGACGAGCCGCAGGACGACACGCTGTCCGAAACCCGCCGCACGGCGGGCTGGACGGCAGTGCCGGTCGCGGCCGAAATCATCCGCCGCGTCGCCCCCCTGATGGGTCTGAGACCCAAACTTGAACCCCCTGCCATGGATGCGGTAACAGCCGCCAGCAACTGACGGGGGCATGGCATGGCAGCGCGCGCGATACGGCTTTCGGACCTTGGGCTGACCGCCCGGGCAGGCCGTGACCCGGCGCTGTCGGGGATCACTGCGGACAGCCGGGCGGTGCGGGCGGGGATGCTGTTTGCCGCTTTGCCGGGAACGGTGACCCATGGCGCGAAGTACATCCCTTCGGTGCTGGAACAGGGGGCAGTGGCGGTGTTGACCGATGCCGAAGGCGCGAAGCTGGCGGCAGAGGCCTTGGCTGACACCGATGTTGCGCTGGTGGTGGCCGAGGACCCTCGGGCGGCCCTGGCCTGTGCGGCGGCCCTGTGGTTCGGCGCGCAGCCCGAGGTGATGGTCGCGGTGACGGGGACGAACGGGAAGACGTCCGTCGCGACCTTCACCCGGCAGATATGGGCCGCGCTCGGGCGCGAGGCGATCAACATCGGCACCACGGGGATCGAGGGGGCCTGGACGGCTCCGTCCAGCCACACGACGCCGGATGCGGTGACCTTGCAGAAGCTTTTGGCTGCGGCTGCGGCTGGCGGCGTGACCCATGCGGCGATGGAGGCTTCCTCGCACGGGATCGACCAGCGGCGGCTGGACGGGGTGCGGCTGCGCGCGGCGGGTTTCACCAACCTGACGCAGGATCACCTGGACTATCACAAGACGATGGAGGCCTATTTCGAAGCCAAGGCGCAGCTGTTCACCCGGCTTCTGCCGGACGACGGCGTGGCGGTGGTAAACCTGGACGGCGCCAAGGGCTCGGACATGGCGGAGCTGGCGCTGAACCGGGGCCTCAGGGTGCTGACCGTGGGCAAGGGGCAGGGGGCGGATTTGCAGATCGCCGCCACGCGACCCGATGCGACGGGGCAGGAGGTGCGCTATTTGTGGCAGGGCCGGGCGTTCCAGACCCGGCTGAACCTGATCGGCGCCTTCCAGGCCGAGAATGTCGCTGTGTCCGCAGGGCTGGCGATTGCGGCGGGGGAGGCTCCGGAAGCCGTGCTGGCCGTTCTGCCGCGTCTGACGGGTGTGCGGGGCCGGATGCAGCTGGCGGCGACGCGGCGGAACGGGGCGGCGGTCTATGTGGACTATGCCCATACGCCCGACGCCATCGAGACGGCGCTGCGCGCGCTGCGGCCGCATGTGATGGGGCGGATCGTCGTGGTCTTCGGCGCGGGTGGCGACCGGGACCGGACGAAACGGCCCCTGATGGGCGCGGCGGCCAAGGCCCATGCGGATGTGCTGTACGTCACCGACGACAACCCGCGCACCGAGGACCCAGCGTCCATCCGCGCGGCGATCCTGGCGGCCTGCCCCGAGGCGAACGAGGTCGGCGACCGGGCCGAGGCGATCCTGCGGGCGGTGGATGCGGCCCAGCCGGGAGATGCGGTCCTGATTGCAGGCAAGGGCCACGAAAGCGGGCAGATTGTCGGGACAGACATCTATCCCTTCGACGATGTGGAACAGGCGAGCGTGGCCGTGGCAGCGCTGGATGGGGTGATCTGATGGCGCTCTGGACTTCGGACGAGGCGGTTGCAGCGACGGGAGGGCAGAGCCTGAAGGCCTGGACCGCCGGGGGCGTGTCGATCGACACCCGCACCCTGCAGCCCGGCGATCTGTTCGTGGCGCTGAAGGATGTGCGCGACGGGCATGACTTTGTGGCCCAGGCGCTGGACAAGGGCGCGGCGGCAGCCCTGGTCGCCCGTGTGCCCGAGGGTGTGGCCCCGGATGCGCCGCTGTTGATCGTGCCGGATGTGCTGCGCGCGCTGGAGGCGCTGGGCGCTGCGGCGCGAGCACGGACCAAGGCGCGGGTCGTGGGTGTCACGGGGTCGGTCGGCAAGACCTCGACCAAGGAGATGCTGCGGGCCATCCTGTCGGGGCAGGGCAAGACCCATGCGGCGGAAGCCAGCTACAACAACCACTGGGGCGTGCCCCTGACGCTGGCGCGGATGCCGGTCGAAACGCAGTTCGCGGTTGTTGAGATCGGGATGAACCACCCAGGCGAGATCGCCCCCCTTGCACGACTGGCGAAGCTGGACGTGGCGATGGTGACGACGGTCGCGCCTGCGCATCTGGAGGCCTTCGACAGTGTCGAGGGCATCGCGCATGAGAAGGCCTCGATCTTCGACGGGTTGGCACCGGGCGGCATTGCCATCTTCAACGCCGATATCGAATGGACGCCCGTCCTGCGTGCCAAGGCACAGGCGGTGGGTGCGGTGCCGGTGAGTTTCGGGGCGGCCGAGGGTGCGGACTACCGGCTTCTTTCGGCGCAGATCGCCGACGAGGCAACGGTCTGTCAGGCCTCGCGCAGGGGTGAGCCGGTTCTGTTCAAGGTTTCCTCCCCCGGGCGGCACTTCGTCCTGAACGCGCTGGGTGCGCTGGCGGTGGCCGAGGCGCTGGGGGCGGACCCGATGATCGCGGCGCATGACCTTGGCCGCTGGATGCCGCCTGCCGGGCGCGGCCAGCGCGAGCGGATCACCTTGGACATCGTCGAAGAGACTTTCTTCGACCTGATCGATGATGCCTTCAACGCCAACCCGGCCTCGATGGCGGCCGCGCTGGACGTGCTGATCGCGGCGAAACCCACCGATGGGATCGGCCGGGTCGGCGGCGGGCGGCGGATCGCGGTTCTGGGCGACATGCTGGAACTGGGCCCGACCGAGGCCGCGCTCCATGCCGAGATCGCGCGGCATCCGGGGCTGCAGGCGGTGGCCACCATCCACTGCGTCGGCCCGCGGATGAAGGCCCTGCATGCTGCCCTGCCGCGCAACCAGCGCGGCGAGTGGGTCGAAACCGCGGCCGAGCTTGCCGCCCGCGTCCGCGGTCTGATCGACGCGGGCGACATCCTTCTGGTCAAGGGATCGAAGGGAACGAAAGTCAGCCTTGTCGTTGACTGCTTGCGGAAAATGGGGCAGGGCACGCCGCCGACAGAAGGATCTGCGTAAAATGTTCTACTGGCTGACCGAGTTTTCCGATGGCGGCGACGTCTTCAACCTGTTCCGCTACACCACCGTCCGTGCCGGCGGCGCCTTTGTCACCGCGCTGATCTTCGGCTTTCTGTTCGGACGCCCGCTGATCGACCTTCTGCGCAGGAAGCAGGGCAAGGGCCAGCCGATCCGCGATGACGGGCCGCAGTCGCACCTGTCCAAGGCGGGCACGCCGACCATGGGAGGCCTTCTGATCCTGTCGGCGCTGATCTTTTCCACGCTTCTCTGGGCGCGGCTGGACAGCCCCTATGTCTGGATCGTGCTGCTGGTCACCATCGGCTTTGGCCTGATCGGCTTTGCTGACGACTATGCCAAGGTGACGAAGCAGAACACCAAGGGAGTCTCGGGGCGGATCCGCATGGGGATGGGCCTTCTGATCGCGCTGTTGGCGGCCTATGCGGCGTCGATGTTCCACCCGGCCGAGTTGACGAACCAGCTGGCCTTCCCGTTCTTCAAGGATGCGCTGGTGAATCTTGGTTGGTTCTTCGTGCCCTTCGGCATGGTGGTGATCGTGGGCGCGGCGAATGCGGTGAACCTCACCGATGGTCTTGACGGGCTGGCGATCATGCCGGTGATGATCGCGGGCGGCACGCTTGGGATCATTGCCTATGTCGTCGGTCGCGTCGACTACACGACCTTTCTGGGCGTCCACTACGTGCCTGGCACCTCGGACCTGATGGTCTTTGCCGCGGCCCTGTTCGGCGCGGGGCTGGGCTTCCTGTGGTACAACGCCCCTCCGGCGGCGGTGTTCATGGGCGACACCGGGTCCCTGGCCCTGGGGGGCGCGCTGGGGGCCATCGCCGTCTGCATCAAGCACGAGATCGTGCTGGCCATCGTCGGCGGCCTGTTCGTGGTCGAGGCGCTGAGCGTGATCATCCAGGTCCTCTACTACAAGCGCACCAAGAAGCGGATCTTCCTGATGGCGCCGATCCACCACCATTTCGAAAAGCGCGGCTGGGCCGAGCCGCAGATCGTGATCCGGTTCTGGATCATCAGCCTGATCCTGGCGATGATCGGCCTGGCGACGCTGAAGGTGCGCTAGGCCAAAGGTTTGCGAGCGTCGCTGCGACGGCCTGCAATGCGAAGAGTGTCGTTTCCCGGCAAAGAACGGTCGTTTTGACCGGATGATTCCCCATGATCGGGAAAATGACCTGACGTATTCCCGCTAAGGTTCCGGATATTGGAACATTCCGCCGGGGAGGCGAGGCGACATGGATTACCGGACAAGACTTTTCGCGCTGGGGATGCTGGCCCTGGGGCTGCCCACCGCGACCTTCGGGCAAGAGGCTTGCACGACCTACACGGTCAAGGAAGGCGACACGCTGGGCGCGATCGCGCAGGCGGCCTACGGGTCGTTCAACTATCAGATGATCTTCAACGCGAACCGCGCGGCGATTGCGGACAACCCCAGCAGCCTGCCCGCCGGGCTGCAACTGATCCTGCCCTGCGAGGACGGGCGGTTGACCCCCGAGACCGAGCTGAACGCGGTCATCGAAAGCGAGACGGCCAAGCAGGAAGAGGCGCGGGACCCGAACCGGCCTTACCTGCCGCCCGTGAAGTTCGTCACCGCAAACGACTGGAAGCCCTTCACCGATGAAAGCCTGCCGGGCGGGGGTATTTTTGTCCGCATGGCCGCCACCGCGATGCGGCGCGGCGGCAATGACCGGGATTACAAGATCGACTTCGTCGACGACTGGGGGTCGCATATCGCGACGCTGTTGCCGTCGGGGGCCTTCGATGTCTCGATCGCCTGGTCGAAGCCCGACTGCTCCAAAATGGACATGCTGGGCGAATTCGCGGTGACCATGTGCACAGAGTACGACTTTTCGCTGCCGGTCTATGAGGTGGCCTATTCCTACCACACGCTTTTGGACAGCAAATACGCCGGGGCGCGGTCTTTCGACGATTACATTGGCGCGCGGATCTGCCGCCCGGAAGGCTGGCCAACCAGCGACCTGGAGGTCGAGGGGCTGGCGGAACCCGCCGTGACCTTCGTGCGACCGAAAAGCCCGATGGACTGTGCCGAGATGCTGCTGAAGGGCGAGGTGGACGTCTATTCGATCGAGGTCGAGACCTCGACCGCGAACTTCGAGGAACTGGATGCGACTGACAAGGTGGAACTGAACCCGGCACTGGCGACCTTCAACACGCATCACTTCGTGGTCGCGAAGCGCAATCCGCGCGGGGCCGAGATCATCGCCATGCTGGATCGGGGCATCGCGGAAATGCGCGACAGCGGCGAATGGTACGACATCGTGGCGACGGGTCTGGCGGATTACGCTGCGCCGACCAAGTGACCGCGCGCTCTGCCCCCGGGCCGCGCTCGCGCGCGGCCAGGGGGGAAGCCTCGGCCGATCGAGATTGTGATCGGCTGAGATCGCGCATCCACGGGACTTTCGTGCTAAGCTTCAGGCATTGTAACCGAAAGGACTTTGCCATGAAGCTGCGCGCGCTGGATATTGCCACGTTCAATCTTCTGAACCTCAACGAACCCGGACTGCCGCTGTACCGCGACGACGATGCCTGGTCGCAGGATGGCTATGACCGGAAGATCGATTGGACCCGTCAGGTCCTGACCCGGCTGAAGCCGCATGTGATGGGCTTTCAGGAGCTGTGGCATCGCGCCTCGCTGGAGCGGGCGGTGGCGGCGGCGGGGATGACGGCGGACTATGACCTGCTGATCCCGCCGGATGCGAACGGCACGAAGATCGTCTGCGCCGCCATGGTGGCCAAGGGACTGCTGGACGGGGCGCCGGAGTGGATTACGTCCTTCCCCGATGCCTTCGTGCTGGAAAGCCGCGGCGATGATCCGCAGACGGCAGAGATCAGCGTCAAGCTGCGCAGCTTTTCCCGGCCCGTCCTGCACTTCACCATCCGCCCGCGCGAAGATC
Organism: Tabrizicola sp.; assembly: GCA_046076605.1. Lineage (GTDB taxonomy): Bacteria > Pseudomonadota > Alphaproteobacteria > Rhodobacterales > Rhodobacteraceae > Tabrizicola. Next base: position 5,223 of record JBJTSJ010000143.1, on the reverse strand, counting down.
AGGCGCCGGTCCATGTCTTCGTCTGCCATTTCAAGTCCAAGGCCCCGACCAAGGTCTTCCGCGAGCGCTGGTTCAACGCCGACCGTGAGCTTTACAAGCCGCACCAGATGAACCTTGGTGCGGCGCTGTCGACGATCCGGCGGACGGTCGAAGCCTCGGCCCTGCGGTTCCTTTTGACCGGGATGATGCGGGGCAACGATGCCCCGGTGATCGTGCTGGGCGACATCAACGACAATCAGATGTCGAACACGGCGAACATCCTGACCGAACAGCCGCACTATCTGGTGGGCGACAGTATCGGCGGGGGGGATTCCGCGCTTTACACCGCGCAGACGCTGCAGGAATACCGCAACACGCGGGACGTCTATTACACCCATATCCACCAGGACATGATGGAAAGCCTGGACCATATCCTTGTCAGCCAGGAGTTCTACGACAACAGCCGCAAGCGGGTCTGGTTGTTCGACGGGATGGTGGTGATGAACGACCATCTGAACTGGGATGACCACAAGGAGAGCGGGACGAATGACCACGGCATCATCCGCGCTCGTTTCAAGTACCGCCCGATGAAGGCCGAGGCGCAAGCTGTCGTCGCGGCGCCGGTCGCCTGACAACTGGCCGAGGCAGCCCTCGCATGGGCGGCAGGGCGACCGGCGCGCTGCCCCGGGCATTGGGCGGGAAGCCATTGGCGGGCTCACCCTGGGGATTGGCCGAGCGGAAGAACCGGGTGTGCTGCTGGAACAGAATGTAGCCGGTCGGTTTCTGGATTGCGTACAGAAGCTGAAGTCCCTGGTGGTCAGGGACCTCGATCCAGGCGGCGGAATGCGGCGCTTCTGGTATCGATGATTCGGACTGGCGGGGGACGGGAACGGGGTCTGACGGGGCGGGGTCATGCGGGCCCGGCGCAAGCCAGGTGTTGCAAGGGATCGTCACTGCAGCTGCGTAAGGATGCCGACTGCCCTCACAGCTATTGTGAGCGAATCACGCCTCCCCTACACCAGTTGGCATCAATACGGGCAGATTGACCGGCTTGCTGGCAGGACCGACGTGGCGCGACCGAACCAGATTGCAGAGCTTCAAGAGGCCCCGGTCACGGCCGCGCCGGGGACTGGCGGGGGGTTTGCAGCCGTTCTGCGGGCGCGGCAGGCCGAACTGCGCGAGGACTGTGACGCGCTGTTCCTGCAACTGCGCGAGGACGATCCCGAGGACGCCGCAGATCTGCGCGCGGATCTGGACCGCAAGCACCGCGCCCTGATCGCGACGATCAATGAGATTGCCGGTCTGCCCTGGGATGGTGGCCATGCCGCCGACCGTCAGGCAGAGATTGGCCAGGTCATGGTCGAGGCAGTGCAAAGCCTGGGGCGGGTTGGGCTTGTCCATCTGTCCGAAGCCGTGGACGCCCTGCGCGCAGGCGACGCCGGGCCCGCCGATCAGGTCCTGACCGACCTTGTTGCCTTGAACAGCGGCCCGGCTGATCTGGCGGCGCGACTTGCCTTTGCCCAGGGGCTGATCGCCGAAGCCGCGCTGCGTTGGCCCGAGGCCGCGCGGCACTTCTCGCATGCCGCCCGGCTGCACCCGGACTTGCGTGCGTTGCAGAAGGCACGGGAACTGGTGTGCCTGACGGGCGATCTGACGACGGCCTTCCGGCTGGGTCAGGGGCTGCTGGTGCTGGCCGAGACCTCGGGCTCTCCGGCGGACCGGGCGATGGCCATGGCGGAACATGCCCTTACTCTGGAAGCACAGGATCGTCTGACCGAAGCCGAGGGCTTTCTGCGCAAGGCCGTGGCAGCGGGGCGTACGGCCGCAGTGCCGCCGGGTCCGGCCCAGGCCCGGCATCTGGCGCAGCTGGCCCGGGTGTTGGAGGCGCAGGACCGTCTTCAGGACGCCGAAAGCGCCTTTCGCAAGGCGCTGGAGGTCAGCCGAGCGGCGCTTGGCGAAGGCCACCCCGATTACTGCCTGCGGCTGAACGCGCTGGCGATGATCCTGCAGGCCCAGGACCGCGACGCGGAATCCGAGCCCTTGCACCAGAAGGCGATGGGCCTGGCGCGGCAGCTTGCGGGCGGGCAGCATCCGGTGATGGTCGACTGCCTCGCTGGCCTTGCGCAACTGGCCGAACGGCAGGGCCGCCTTGATCTGGCCGAGCGACACTATCGGCAGGCTTTGGACCTGGAACAGACCCTGATCGGCCGCACGCATCCCGATTTCGCCGGGCGCATCTGTGCGCTGGCCGAGGTCGTGCGCGCCCAGCGGCGCATGCCGGAAGCAGAGGTCCTGTTCCGCAAGGCGCTGGAGATCGACCGCGCCACCTTCGGACCCGAGGATCGCGACTTCGGTACCGGGCTGAACAACCTTGCGGGTGTGGTCGAGGCGCAGGGCCGCTACGTCGAGGCCGAAGATCTTTATGCCGCGGCCCTTGCGATCTTCCGCCAGACGCTGGGCGATCTGCATCCGGCAACCCAGAAGGTGACGCGGAACTTCCGCGCGCTGATCGCCGCGCATCTGCCGGGGTCGACCCATCGCCCGGGGGTGGAGGCTTTGTGGACGGCGGGGCAAGCGGGCGTCCCAGGGCTCGCCTGACCCCCTTCCCCTTGCGGCGTGGCTAACCTATCCCTATCGGGGAAACGGTGGGGGAATGCGATGATCCCGGTCAAGGGTTACAAGGGCGAGAAGGTCGCGGTGCTGGGGCTGGGCCGGTCGGGGCTGGCGACAGCGGCAGCGCTGCGGGCCGGGGGGGCGGAGCCTCTCCTCTGGGACGACAGCCCCGAGGCGCGCCAGAAGGCCGAGGCCGAGGGGTTCAGCCTGACTGACCTGACGCGCAACGCGGCGCTGGAGGGGGTGGCCCGTCTCGTGACTTCGCCCGGCATCCCGCATCTGTACCCCGTCCCGAACCCGATCATCGCCCGGGCGCTGGAGATTGGGATTCCGGTCGACAATGACATCGGGTTGTTCTTCCAAAGCGCGGCGGGGCCGGAGTGGGACGAGATGGAGACTCCGCCGAAGATCGTTGCGGTCACCGGGTCGAACGGCAAGTCGACGACGACGGCCTTGATCCACCACATCCTGCAGGTCGCGGGCAAGCCCACGCAGATGGCGGGGAACATCGGCAAGGGCGTCCTGTCCATCGACCCGCCGCAGGATGGCGAGGTGGTGGTGCTGGAGCTGTCCTCCTACCAGACCGAGCTTGCCCGCGCGCTGACGCCGGACGTTGCGGTCTTCACCAACCTCTCGCCCGACCACCTGGACCGGCATGGCGGCATGGGCGGCTATTTCGCTGCCAAGGCGCGGCTGTTCACCATGGGCGGGCCGGATCGGGCCGTGGTGGGCGTGGATGAAGTCGAGGGGCGGTTCCTGGCAGGGGTGCTGGCGCAAGGCGCGTCGGATGACCGGGTGATCCGGGTATCGTCGGGCCAGAAGCTGGAAGGCTTCGGCTGGTCGGTCTTTGCCCGGAAGGGGTTTCTGGCGGAATGGCGCAAGGGGCGGCAGGTGGCATCCATCGACCTGCGCGAGGTGAAGGGCCTGCCCGGTGCCCACAACCACCAGAACGCCTGCGCGGCCTATGCGGCCTGCCGGTCGCTGGGGGTGGCGCCAAAGCTGATCGAGGGGGCCTTGCACAGCTTTGCGGGCCTGCCGCATCGGAGCCAACTTGTCGGTGAACGCGGCGGGGTGCGGTTCGTCAACGACTCAAAGGCCACCAACGTGGATTCGGCGGCGAAGGCTCTGCAAGCCTTTCCGAAGATCCGGTGGATTGCCGGGGGAATGGGGAAAGAAGGCGGGATCGCGGCCTTGAAGCCCTTGCTGGGGTCGGTGGTGAAGGCCTATTTCATCGGCCATTCCGCGCGGGACTTCGCGCTGCAGGTGGGCGAGTTGCCGCACGAAATCTGCGAGACGATGGAGCGGGCGGTAGAACGGGCGGCTGCGGAGGCGCAGGCGGGCGAGGTGGTGCTGCTGGCCCCTGCGGCGGCAAGCTTCGACCAGTATCCGAACTTTGAAAGGCGGGGCGAGGATTTCACGGCTCGGGTGAAGGCGCTTTTGGGGTAGCGTGGCTTCAGTGCAGCTTCGATCCCACGATTTTTCTGCGAAGAATCAGAGTAGTGGTCGGGGGGGCCTTCCGGGTCGAAGGCCCGCCTACTGCCAGTTTTCGCAGAAAACTGGTGCCTCGCTTCGACTGAAGCGAAGACCTCATACGGCCAGCAGCTTGCCGTCCTGGCCCGCTGAAGCCTCTGCCTTGTCCAAGAGGACCTGCAGCGCGGCGCCGCGGGCGAAATCGGGCTCGGCCGGGCCTTCGCCACGGATCGCGGCGATGAAGCGCTGGTAGACGGTGGGGACGGCAGGGCAGTCGACGTCGTGCCAAAGGCCTTCCTTCATCGCCTCGGGCCCAAGGCAGGCGCGCAGGTGGCTTTCGGCCTTCTCGAACCGCACCTCGATCCCGCCGGTCAGGCCATAAAGCCGCAGGCGGAGGTCGTTCAGGTGGCCGCTGGCGAACCGGGTCGCGGCGACGGTGCCAAGCGCGCCGTTCGACAGGCGGACCTGCATCGTGGCGCTGTCATTGGCGTCCAGAACATACTCGCCGATCTGCCCGCCCGGTGCCTTGTCGAAGGTCTGCAGAAGGCAGGAGATTTGCGTAGCCTCCATCCCGGCGATGAAGGTCGCGAAGTCGAGGATGTGGATGCCGACGTCGCCTAGCACACCCTTCGACCCGTGTTTCGTCGACAGCCGCCAGAGCCACTGGGCCTCTTTGTCCCAATGCCCCCAGGCGGGTTGGGTCAGCCAGCTTTGCAGGTAGGAGGCCTCGAAATGCCGGATGTCGCCGATGGCGCCCTCACGCACCATCTGGGCGGCCTTCTGCAGGGCGGGGACGTTCCGGTAGGTGAGGTTCACCATGTTGACGACGCCCGCCTTGGCCGCCGCTGCCGCCATTTCCTGCGCATGGGCGGCGTTGGTGGCGAGCGGTTTTTCGCAGAGCACATGCTTGCCCGCCACCAGGAAGGGCAGGGTCGTCGCATAATGCGCGGCGTCGGGGGTGACATTCGTCACCGCGTCGAATTCGCCCCAGGCGATGGCGTCCTGCACCGAGGCAAAGCCGTGCGGGATGTTGTGCGCGGCCTGGAAGGCGGCCAGCCCGTCAGGCCGGGTGTCGATCCCGGCGACAAGGTTGACGCCGGGGATGGCAGCGAAGGGTTCGGCATGGTTCCGCGCCATGCCGCCGGTACCAATGATCAGGAT
>JBJTSJ010000142.1:0-8310 GCA_046076605.1 Tabrizicola sp. | reverse complement strand
GAAAGCCGCCAGGTGTTCAAGAAGGTGCTGATGAACGGCGCGACGGGGGTCTTCCAGGGCAAGATCCTCGTGAAACCCGGCGCGCAGAAGACTGACGGCTATCAGATCAGCCAGTCGCTGCTTCTGGATGAAGACAGCCAGTTCCTCGCTAAGCCCGAGCTGGAGATTTACGCCGACGACGTGAAGTGCAGCCACGGCTCCACCTCCGGCGCCATCGACGACACTGCGCTCTTTTACCTGCAATCGCGGGGGGTCCCACGCCGGACAGCCCAGGCGCTGCTGGTGCTGGCCTTCCTGGCCGAAGCCATCCAGGAAATCGCCGACGAGGACATCGCCGAGGACATCCGCGCGCGCCTCGAACGCTGGCTCGCCCGGCACGGGACGAAATGACCGGGGCGGGCCCATGTCGATAACCACCGATCTCGTCGCCACCTGGCGGCGCCCCCGGGCCATTCTGCGCCAACACCTGGCGCGCGGGCAGTCCGAACCCTTTGCGCTGTCCTTCCTACTGGTCTTTCTGGTGCTGGCCTTCGTCGGTCAATGGCCCGTCGCGGCGCGTGAGGCGTTTCTTGCGGGCGAAACCTCGGCCACGCCGCGCATCGTCGCCATGGCCTATGGCGTGCTGCTGCTGATCCCGGTCGCCTATCTGTTGGCGGCGCTTTCGCATCTGGTGTCGCGAACCCTGGGCGGGCGGGGCAGCTGGTACGGCGCGCGGATCGCGCTGTTCTGGGCATTGGCGGCCATCGGGCCGCTGCTTTTGCTGCAAGGCATGGTCGCAGGCATGATCGGCCCGGGGCCAGCCCTGACCGCCGTCACTGCGGTGGTGGGAGTGGGCTTTCTTTGGCTCTGGATCACAATGCTGCACGAGGCGGAAAGCGGATGACCCTCACCGATCGCATGATTTCGCTGGCGCAACTGACGCTGCAGGACCCGAAGGCCGCGATTCGTGCGCTGCTGGCCGAAGGTGTTCCCCTGCCGGCCCGGACGGCCGGGCTGTTGCTGGTTGCGGTGGTGTCCGCGCTTTTGGCCAGCCTGCAGTTCCAGCTTGATCCGCAAGAGTTGGACCCGATCAGCGCGATGATGCTGGCCAGTCCATTCCGCGCTGCCGTCGTGCAATGGGCCTTTCTGGCGCTGTCTGTCGTCCTGATCCATCGCGTCGGGCGGGCCTTCGGCGGGACCGGCAGCTTTGCCGATGCGCTTTTGATCGTCGTCTGGCTGCAATGCCTGACACTGGTCCTGCAGATGATCCAGGTGGTGGCGAATGTCCTGTCCCCGGCCTTGGCCACGATCATCGGGCTTGCGGGGTTCGGCGTGTTTCTCTGGCTGATGACCAGCTTCATCGCCGAACTGCACGGCTTTCGGTCACGCGGGCTGGTCTTCGCCGGAATGCTGGTCACGGCCTTTGCGGCCGGGTTTGTCATCGTCTTCCTGATGGTCTTCCTTGTCGGGCCGGAGGCCCTGATGCCCAATGTATGACATCCAGAAGATCCGCGCCGACTTTCCGATTCTTGCCCGGGAAGTGAACGGCAAGCCCTTGGTCTACCTGGACAATGGCGCCAGCGCGCAGAAGCCGCAGGTGGTGATCGACGCCGTGACCCGCGCCTACTCGCACGAATACGCCAATGTCCACCGGGGCCTGCACTACCTGTCGAACCTCGCGACGGAAAAGTACGAATCCACGCGTGGCGTGATCGCGAAATTCCTGAATGCCGCATCCGAGGATGAGATCGTCTTCACCACCGGCACGACAGAGGCGATCAACCTTGTCTCCTACGCCTGGGCCGCGCCCCGGTTCCAGCCGGGGGATGAGATCGTGCTGTCGGTGATGGAGCATCACGCCAATATCGTCCCCTGGCACTTCCTGCGCGAACGCCAGGGCGTGGTACTGAAATGGGTTGAGGTCGACGGCAAGGGCGATCTCGACCCGCAGGCGGTGCTGGATGCCATCGGGCCGAAGACCCGGCTGGTGGCTGTCACCCACATGTCGAACGTTCTCGGCACCGTGGTTGACGTGGCCGCAATCTGCCGGGGCGCGCGCGAGAAGGGTGTGCCGGTGCTGGTCGATGGCAGCCAGGCCGCTGTCCACATGCCGGTTGATGTCCAGGCGCTCGGCTGCGACTTCTACGCGATCACTGGGCACAAATTGTATGGCCCGTCCGGATCCGGCGGCATTTTCATCCGCCGCGAGCGTCAGGCCGAGATGCGCCCCTTCCTCGGCGGCGGCGACATGATCCGCGAGGTCACGCGGGACATGATCACCTGGAACGACCCGCCCATGAAGTTCGAGGCCGGGACGCCCGGTATCGTCCAGCAGACCGGCCTTGGCGTGGCGCTGCAATACTTGATGGACCTTGGCATGCAGAACGTTGCCGCCCATGAACGCAAGCTTCGCGATTACGCAAGGGCGCGGCTTGCGGGTCTCAACTGGCTGAACGTGCAGGGGAATTCCGAAACCAAGGGTGCCATTTTCAGCTTTACGCTGGACGGCGCGGCCCATGCCCACGACATTTCGACCATCCTCGACAAGCGCGGGATTGCCGTCCGGGCGGGCACCCATTGCGCCATGCCGCTGATGGAGCATCTCGGGATAACCGCCTCCTGCCGTGCGTCCTTTGGGCTATACAACACCACCGAAGAGGTGGACGCCCTGGTCAGCGCGCTGGAACTGGCGCACGAGCTGTTTGCCTGACTGCGGGACCCGAAGGCCCCGCCGCCCGTCAGATCAGAACGACCATTTCATCCCGATCACCGCCGCGCTGTCGCTGGCCCCGGTGACATTGCCATAGTTCTTGGCGTGCAGGACCTCCATCAGGAATTCCGACTGATCGCTCACCGGCATGGCATAGCTGATCGACAGGTCCAGCTGCCGGTCCTGCGGCGCAAGGTCGATCCCGACTGAACGGACTTCGGCCCCGCCCGCAGTGGCAACTGGCACCCGCATTTCGGCTCCGCCAGAGGTCACCGCGATCGGCATGGCCACCCCAAAACTCAACCGGTCCCCTGACGCCAGCACATCCCGTCCGCCCAGATCCAGCCGCACCGCGTTGAACTGCGCCTGGCCCGCGCTGGAAATCGCCGGGGTGGTGCCAAGGTCAGCCACCCCCATCTCGCCCGACAGCGCGAAATACCCACCAGCCTCGCCTGTGTCGGTTGACAGCGCCAGGGTGACCGAGGCCATTGCGGCGCCGCCCGAACTGCCGCTGCCCGAAAAACCCATCAGGCTGCCCCCGTCGCGCGCCAGCTTCACGCCCACATCCAGCGCCAGATCGCCGTCGCCCAGCCGCTGTGAGAGCGCGATGCCATAGTCCTCGGCCCCGCCCAGCAGAACCGACACCCGCGCGCCTTCGGGCCCGGCCAGGTCCATCGCCTGCCCGGGATGCGCGGCAAAGGTATTCGCCAGCGGCGCCAGTGGCTGCGTGCGGCTCTGCCGGTAGTCCTTGGCGAAGGTCTGCGCGGCCAGTGTCTGGCCAAGATCGGCCACCTCGGCCGGCGTGGCAAAGGACTTGGCGGCCACCGCAAAATCCCCGCCCAACTGGTCGCTGACCGCGACGTCGATCCCTTCCAGGCTTCGCGTCACCGCATCCCCCATCGCACCCCCGGTCGAGAAGGCATAGTCCTTCGGCGCAATCGCTTCGCCTGCGTTTGTCGAGATGCTGGTCTGTCCGATCGGCAACAGCGCGGCCCGGATGTCGAGGAATCCGTGGCCGAACTCATTCGAATATGTATGATCGAACACTCCGCTGCCGGGATCGAGGTCCACCACAGCGGTACCTGCCGTGGCGAAGCCCGTGAAGGTGTTGTCCGCCGACGCCAGCAGCCGGGCCCGCAACTGGTGTGGCGTCAGGTTCGGGAAGGCCTGGGCCAGCAGAGCCAGCGCACCCGAAACTTGCGGGGCCGCAAAGGACGACCCGGTCGCCGACTGATAGGACGTGTTCGTGCCCGCAGACGCCCCAACCCAGGCGCCATCCGCCATGATGCACCAACGCGCCGCCTGCAGGCAGGCCGAGGATTCACGGCTTGCCACCGCGCTGACACCAAAATCGTCGAAGATCGGAATCGCGTTCCCGACCGCGATCCAACCGCTTTCGAGGTCCGGAGCGAAGACGGGAAGCGCGTCCATGATCCCCGACTGGGTGGCGGTGCGGCTGTTCGAGATGGCAAACACCACCACGCCGCCCTGATAGGCGCCGTTCGCCAGCGTATAGTTGCGCAGGGCAGCCAGCCAATCCCGACCCGCCTGATCACCAAAGACCGCGTCATAACCGGACTGATCGGCGCGGGCCGAAATGAAACCCCATGAGTTGTTCTGCGCCACGGCGTTCCGCCTGCGCGCCTCGTTTGCGGCCAGACGCAGGTCGTCGAAGACCACATTGCCCCAGTCGCTCAGGATCAGGTCAGCGCCGGGTGCAACACCCACCATGCTGCCGGAATTCCCGGCCGCGACCGAGGCGACCATCGTGCCGTGATCCTCGACGATCGGGCTTCCAGTGGTGGTGATCGCCTTGCCCGCGATGGTTTCGTGTGTCTGCCGGAACCCGTCATCGACGATCGCGATCACCTGGCCCGCGCCGGTCAGGCCGACCGCATGGGCATAGTCCACGCGCGACGAATGCAACGGGTTGCCGAAGACCCGAAGGGTACCGTTGATCGTGAAGGTACCGTCCTGCAGCCGGAACCGCGGATTGGTCTGGCGAAAGCTCGCGGCCGCTTCGCGCCAATCAGCGGTGATCGAGGCCATGAAGTAAGACCCAAACGTGCCGCTACCGCCCGGGCTTGCCGAGATCCCGAACCAGGATTCAGCGTCCTCTTCTCCGCCGCCGCATCCGGCCAAAGCGAACAGCGAAAGCGACATCAGCAACAGCGACTTGCAGCGTGAACGCGAGGGCACAGTCTGGCGCATGCTTCGCTTCTCTCACCTGGGGACGCCTTGCAACTGCAGGTTATGCGCGCGATTCGGTCAAGACGCTGCCATGCGTTCAGCTCGATTTTTCTTGCCCCCGAATGGCTTGTTGCGGCCCCCGACCGTTTGCCATTGAAACCCCGGCGGCCTTCCGCTAAGGACAGCGCCAGGCACCTGTAGCTCAGCTGGATAGAGTGCTGCCCTCCGAAGGCAGAGGTCACAGGTTCGAATCCTGTCGGGTGCGCCAGCCCAAATCACCCCATCGTGCGCGCTTTCGTTCCGGCCCGCCTGACTTTGGACCCAACCTTGCTGCCACTGGCCCGAATTGCCGCCGGTCTTGCCCTGGGAACCCTGGGCGGCGTCGTCTTCCACGCCCTCGCGCTGCCCTTGCCCTGGATGCTGGGCGCGCTGTTCGTCACCATGGCCGCCTCGGTCGCCGGTCTGCCTGTCGCGGCACCCGTGCGGCTGCGACCGGCCATCGTCGCAATCATCGGCGTGCTGCTCGGCTCGCGCTTCACGCCCGAGATCATGGGCCAGCTCGGCGACATGGCGCTGACCTTGGCGATCCTCCTGGTCTACCTTCTGGCTGTTGCCGCCGTGGTGGTCCCGTTCTACCGCCATGTCGGTGAGCAGGACTGGACCACCGCCTATTTCGCTGGCATGCCCGGCGGCCTGACCGAGATGATCGAGTTCGGCGAGGCGCGCGGGGCCAATGTCCCGGCAATCGTGCTGGCCCATTCCCTGCGGATCGTCGTCACCATCGCGCTGATGGCGTTCCTGTTCCGGGTGGTGCTCGGCCATGACGTGGGCGTGGCCGCAGCTGCGAAAGGTCCGGCCCTGGGGCTGCTGGACGCCGCAATCCTGATTGCGTCTGCGGTGCTGGGCGCGATCCTTGGCACCAGGCTGCGGCTTCCTGCGCCGACCTTCCTTGGCCCGCTGATCCTGTCGGCTGCCGTGCATCTGGTGGGGATCACCGAAAGCGCGCCGCCGACCCTGCTGGTCAATGCGGCGCAGGTGGTGCTGGGCACGATCCTGGGCTGCCGCTTTCTGGGGGTCGCGCCCGCCATGCTGGCCCGCGCGGGGCTCCTCAGCCTTGGCGCGACAGTCCTGACGCTGGCCTTGGCGGCAGTGGCGGGGCTGGCGATGGGGCAGGTGGCCGGCATTGACCTTTACCAGGCGCTCCTCGCGCTGGCACCCGGCGGGCTCACCGAGATGGGCCTTATCGCACTGGCGATCCATGCCGATGTGGCCTTCGTCGCGCTGCACCATGTCGCCCGAATACTCGTAGTCCTCGTGCTCGCCCCGCTGGCCGCTCGTTTTCTGCCGGGCGACCGCTGAAACCGCCTGCGATGGGGCAGGGGGGGGGTCTTGTCTTCTTGCAAATGCTTCTCATTTACATTCTACTGTTGTCACAGCGGATGGAGCCCTCATGCCGACCCCACACATGCCGACTGGTCCTCTCCTGTTGCTTGCCACCCTGACCGCACTGCCCTGGCCTGCCCTGGCTCAGGACCAGCTGAAGGTCGTCACCACCTTCACCGTCATCGCCGACATGGCCCGCAATGTCGCGGGCGAGGGGGTCGAGGTCGTCTCGATCACCAAACCGGGGGCCGAAATCCACGGCTATGAACCCACGCCGCAGGATATCGTCGGTGCATCCGATGCCGACCTGATCCTGTGGAACGGTCTGAACCTGGAACGCTGGTTCGAACAGTTCCTGACCAATCTGGGCGACGTGCCGTCTGCCACGCTGACCGAGGGGATCCAGCCGATCCCGATTTCCAGCGGCGACTATGAGGGCAAGCCCAACCCCCATGCCTGGATGTCGATCGACAACGCGCTGATCTATGTCGACAATATCCAGAAGGCGCTGGCCGGGGCCGACCCCGCCAATGCCGCGACCTATGCGGTGAATGCCGAAGCCTACAAGGCCGAGCTGCGCGCCGCCCTTGACCCCCTGACGGCGCAGATCGATGCCCTGCCTGAGGATCGCCGCTGGCTTGTCTCTTGCGAAGGCGCATTCAGCTACCTCGCCCGCGACCTGGGCCTGCAGGAATTGTACCTCTGGCCGATCAACGCCGACCAGCAGGGCACGCCCCGCCAGGTCCAGGCGGTGATCGACGGCGTGCGAGAACACCAGATCCCTGCGGTCTTCTGCGAAAGCACCGTGCCGTCCGACCCTGCCGAACAGGTCGCCCGTGAAACCGGCGCGGCCTTTGGCGGTGTCCTCTACGTCGACAGCCTCAGCGCTGGCGACGGGCCGGTCCCGACCTATCTTGACCTTCTCAAGGTCACCACCGAAACCATCGCCAAGGGGCTGACTCCGGCGAATTGAGGACATGATGCGCGACACTGCGGACGACGCGACAGCAAGCGAAGGAATCTTCGCCGAAGGCGTTACCGTCACCTACCGGAACGGATTGACCGCGCTCACCGACGCCAGCTTCGCGATCCCGAAGGGCACGATCTCCGCGCTTGTCGGCGTCAACGGCGCGGGGAAATCAACGCTTTTCAAGGCGATCATGGGCTTTGTGCCCGTCGCGCGCGGCACGATCCGTCTTCTTGGCATGCCCGTCCGCGACGCGCTGCGGCAGAACCTCGTGGCCTATGTCCCCCAGGCCGAAGAGGTGGACTGGTCCTTCCCCGTCCTCGTCGAGGACGTGGTGATGATGGGCCGCTACGGCCACATGGGGTTCCTCCGCCGCCCCACGGCCACCGACCGCGCCAAAGTGGACGAAGCGCTGTCCCGCGTGGGTCTATCCGACCTCCGCCACCGGCAGATTGGCGAGCTGTCGGGCGGCCAGAAGAAACGTGTCTTCCTCGCAAGGGCGCTTGCGCAGGAAGGCCGGATCATCCTCCTGGATGAGCCCTTCACCGGCGTCGACGTGAAGACCGAGGAGCAGATCATCGCGCTCCTCCGCACGCTTCGCGACGAAGGCCACGTTATGCTCGTCTCGACCCACAACCTGGGCTCCGTCCCCGATTTCTGCGACCGGACGATCCTCGTAAAGGGCACCGTTCTCGCTCACGGTCCCACCGAAACCACCTTCACAAGGCAAAACCTCGAACGCGCCTTCGGCGGCGTCCTGCGCCACTTCACCCTGGGCGGCACCGACCTGCACGAAGACGACGACAGCCGCGAGGTCACCATCTTCACCGACGACGAACGCCCCTTCGTCCAGTACGGCCGGAAGGGCGACAAGTGACCCTTGTGCTTGCCCATGTCCGAAATACTCCCGCCGGAGGCACGCCGAGCCGGTTGCGCGCCCTACGCGCGCAGAGGCGAGACAGAAGGCTTGCGCCGCATGGCGCTCCTATCGAAAACCGCCCCCACCCGAGCGGAGGTCGCCATGCTTGAGCCCTTCAGCTACTCCTACATGACCAATGCCATGTGGGTCGCGGCCCTGGTG
>JBJTSJ010000141.1:0-22015 GCA_046076605.1 Tabrizicola sp. | reverse complement strand
GTCTGGGCGGCGGTTTCGGTGCTGATCGCCTTCCTTCTGGCCCGCACCGCCTTTGGCCGGGCGCTCTATGCCATCGGCACCCGGGAACGGGCGGCCTATCTGTCGGGTATCCGCACAAGGCCGGTGATCGTGGGGGCCTTCGTCGCCTCGTCTCTTTGCGCCGCGCTGGCCGGGGTCATGCTGGCGGGCTATTCGGCCAAGGCCTATCAGGGGATGGGAAACGCCTACCTGCTGCCCGCCATTGCGGCGGTGGTGCTGGGCGGGACCAATGTGCTGGGCGGATCGGGGCGCTATGTTGGCACCCTGATCGGGGTGATCCTGATCGTCCTTCTGAACTCGGTCCTGTCGATCATGCAGATGCCCGAGGCGCTGCGGCAGATCATCTATGGCGTCGTGATCGTGGTCATGCTTCTGATCTACGGACGCGGTGACCGCGAAACCGGATAACAGGGACTTCCATGCCACTACACCTATCTGCCGCCGATATCCTGCCCGAAGACACCGACGCCCTGCTGGTCGGGCGTATCTGGTCGAAGGCGGCTGGCGGCCCCTGCCCCGTTCTGTGCCGCGAGGGAGAGATCTATGACCTGACGGGCATCGCGTCGACGATGTCGGGTCTTCTGGAGGTGGACGACCTGGCCGGGCGGCTGGCGGGGGAGCATCCCTATCTGGGGCCGCTGGATGCATTTCTGAACCTGGGCGACGGGACGGGGCGGCATGGGCGGCTCCTGGCGCCCTGCGATCTGCAGGCGGTCAAGGCGGCGGGGGTAACCTTTGCCGGGTCGATGATCGAACGGGTGATCGAAGAGCGCGCCAAGGGCGACCCCGCGCGGGCCGAGGCGATCCGGGCCGAGCTGGCAGGCATCCTTGGCGGCTCGCTTCGCGGGGTGAAGCCCGGGTCTGAGGCTGCAGCGGCGGTGAAGGCTAAGCTGCAGGCCGCAGGCATGTGGTCGCAGTATCTGGAGGTGGGCATCGGCCCGGATGCCGAGGTCTTCACCAAGTCCCCGCCGATGGCCGCGGTGGGCTGCGGGGCGGAGATCGGGGTGCATGCAAAATCGGCCTGGAACAACCCGGAGCCGGAGGTGGTGCTGGCCGTGAATAGCCAGGGGCGCATCTGCGGGGCGACGCTGGGAAATGACGTGAACCTTCGCGATGTCGAGGGGCGCTCGGCGCTCCTTCTCGGCAAGGCCAAGGACAACAACGCCTCGGCGGCGATTGGTCCCTTCTTCCGGATCTTCGACGGTCGCTTCACCCTCGATACCGTCAAGACCCTGCGTGTCGATCTGGAAATCCGGGGCGAGGATGGCTTTCTTCTGCAGGATCATTCCGACATGGGGCAACTCTCGCGCGCGCCAGAGGACATCGCCGCCCAGACCCTGAACCGCAGCCACCAGTACCCTGACGGGTTCGTTCTGTTCCTGGGCACGATGTTCGCGCCGACCAAGGACCGGGACGCTCCGGGCCAAGGCTTCACCCACCATCGCGGCGACCGGGTGACCATCGCTTCGGGCCCCTTGGGAAAGCTGGTGAACACGGTGCAGCCTTGCGACGAGATCGCGCCCTGGACCTTTGGCACCCGGGCGCTGATGGAGAACCTGGCGAGGCGCGGGGTTCTTGCATGACGCGGCGGCTGCGCAGCCAGGACTGGTTCGACAATCCCGACCACATCGACCTTGCGGCCCTATACCTTGAGCGGTTCATGAACTATGGCCTGACGCCGGAAGAGCTGCGCACGGGGCGTCCGATCATCGGGATTGCGCAATCCGGGAGCGACCTGTCGCCCTGCAACCGGCACCATCTGGAGCTGGCAATGCGGGTGAAAGAGGGCATCCGCGATGCGGGCGGCATCCCGATCGAGTTCCCGATGCACCCGATCTTTGAAAACTGCCGAAGGCCCACGGCGGCGCTGGACCGGAACCTGGCCTATCTGGGACTGGTGGAGGTGTTGTTCGGCTATCCCCTGGATGGGGTGGTGCTGACCACGGGCTGCGACAAGACGACCCCGGCGGCGCTGATGGCGGCGGCAACGGTGGATATTCCGGCCATCGTCCTGTCGGGCGGGCCGATGCTGGACAGCCATTCGCGGGGAGAGCTCGCGGGGTCGGGGACGGTGATCTGGCAGTGCCGCCAGAAATATGCGGCCGGAGAGATCACGCGCGAAGAGTTCCTGCAGGCCGCCTTGGACAGCGCGCCCTCGGTTGGCCATTGCAACACGATGGGCACCGCGTCGACGATGAACGCGATGGCCGAGGTCCTGGGGATGTCACTGACGGGTTGCGCGGCCATTCCGGCGGCCTACCGGGAGCGGGGGCAGATGGCCTATCGCACCGGGCGGCGGGCGGTGGAGATCGTCCAGGAGGACCTGCGCCCCAGCCGCATCCTGACCCGGGCGGCCTTCCTGAACGCGATCCGGGTCAACTCGGCGCTTGGTGGGTCAACCAATGCGCAGCCGCATCTGACGGCTATCGCCAAGGCTGTGGGGGTCGAGGTCCAGCCCAAGGACTGGCAGGACCATGGTCACGATGTTCCCTTGTTGGCCGATGTGCAGCCTGCGGGTCGGTTCTTGGGTGAACGGTTCCACCGGGCGGGTGGCGTTCCGGCGGTGATGCAGGAGCTTTTGGCGGCCGGGAAACTTGACGGGACCTGCAGCACGGTCACTGGCCAGACGGTTGCCGAGAACCTGGAAGGTCGGCAGGCCACAGACCAGCAGGTGATCCGGCCCTATGACCAGCCGCTGAAGGAGCGCGCCGGGTTCCAGGTTTTGACCGGCAACCTGTTCGACTTTGCGATCATGAAGACCAGCGTGATCTCGGACGAATTCCGCGCGCGCTATCTGTCGACCCCGGGACAGGAGGGCCGTTTCGAGGGCCGTGCCATCGTCTTCGATGCCTCCGAGGACTATCACGCCCGGATCAACGATCCCGCGCTGTCTATCGATGACCGCTGCATCCTCGTGATCCGCGGTGCCGGCCCGGTCGGCTGGCCGGGTTCGGCGGAAGTCGTGAACATGCAGCCGCCGGATGCCTTGATCCGGCAGGGGATCACCAGCCTGCCGACCATCGGCGACGGTCGGCAGTCGGGAACCTCGGCCAGCCCGTCGATTGTCCATGCTTCGCCCGAAAGCGCAGTCGGCGGCGGGCTGTCCTGGTTGCGGACGGGGGACATGATCCGCATAGACCTGAATACGGGCCGCTGTGACGCCCTGGTGGACGAGGCCGAGATCGCCAGGCGCCGGGCAGAACTGCCACCGCCGGAAGTGCCGGAAAGCCAGACCCCGTGGCAGCGGATCTATCGCCGCGAAGTCCAGTCCTTGGCCGAGGGCGCGGGGCTTTGGTCGGCAGAGGGGCTGCACGGCCTGTCTGCGGACCTGCCTCGGCACAATCACTAGGGTTTCAGGCGCTGCCAGCTGGAAGTGACGTCGGTGGAAGTGGCTCCACGTTCCGCGGCCGGCCCCATGCGGACGCTGGAGAGTGCCGCTTCGGTCCCGCTCTTGGCCCTGCGGGATTCGACAGGAAAGGGTCGGTGTTGCACGCGAGCGCCCTCAGCTGAGGCGCGCAACCTGCATTGCGGACCGACCTCCATGCACTGCCGGTTCTGCAGTTCTGGACCTCATCCCGGTCGAGCGTCTATGTTTGACTGAGTTCGAGACGATAGTGCCGATGGACCGACGCCCGCAACGTGCCGCCTCGATACACCCAATGACGAAGATGGAGCCACCCCGTGACCTTTGCCCCTGAAGACCGCAAGATCGTCAACATCCATGCCGCAGAGTACCGTCCCTTCGTCTACCCGGATGGCCAGGCCTTCGGCGATGACATCCTGCAACTGGACACCGACATGCCGCTTGGCGAGGGCTTTCACGTCTACCGCATGCCTCCCGGCATGACGACGCGCCGCCACATCCACAACGGACACGAACAGTTCCTGATCCTTGAGGGCGAGCTGATCGAGGATGACGGCCGCGTGCTGAAGCCTGGCGATCTGGTGTTTTACCGGGACGGAACCGAGCACCATTCCTACAGCCCGAATGGCTGCCTGCTGGCCGTCCACATCGCAGGGCCGGAGATTTCGACAAGATAGGGCAGGGGGCGGCTAGGTTGGCTTTGATCCGCACGAAGTTTCCGCACCCGGTCGAGGTGGTCGAAAACCTGTGGATTCCGCTGCCCGACGGCACCCGGTTGGCGGCAAAGCTGTGGCGTCCGGCGACGGGGCGCCATCCGGCGATCCTGGAGTATCTGCCCTATCGCAAGCACGACGGCACCCGGTCGCGGGATCAGGGCCTGCACCTGTATCTGGCTGGGCACGGCTATGCCTGCCTGCGGGTGGACATCCGCGGCTGCGGCGAAAGCGAAGGCCTGCTGTACGACGAGTACTCTGACGTCGAACTGCAGGACGGCTGCGATGTCATCGCCTGGATCGCTGCGCAGGATTGGTGCGACGGACAGGTCGCGACGATCGGGATCAGCTGGGGCGGCTTCAACGGGTTGCAGATCGCGGCGCGGCAGCCCCCGGCGCTGAAGACGGTGGTGGCGGTCGGCTTCACCGACGACCGCTATGCTACGGATGTCCATTACATTGGCGGCTGCCTGTCGAAGGACAACATGGACTGGTCGGGAACTATGGTGGCGGGCATGGACCTGCCGCCTGATCCCGCGTTGCATGGGTCGGCCTGGCGCGACCTGTGGTTGCAGCGGATCGATGCCAACCGGCCCTGGGGCCTGACCTGGCTTCGCCACCAGCGCCGCGACGGCTATTGGCGGCATGGCTCGGTCTGCGAAGATTTCGCGGCGATCATGGTCCCGGTCTACGCGGTGTCGGGCTGGGCGGACAACTACTCGGAAGCCGTGCCGCGCCTGCTGGCAGGGCTTGGGCCGGACCGGTGCCGCGGGCTGATCGGCCCCTGGGCGCATTCCTTCCCGATGGACGTGACCGTCGGCCCGGCCATCGGCTGGCTGCAGGAGGTGCTGCGGTGGTGCGATCACTGGCTGAAGGGGCGCGAGACCGGGATCATGCAGGAACCGGCGCTGCGGGTCTGGATGCAGGAGTCCGTGCCGCCCAGGACCTGCTATTCCCACCGCCCCGGACGCTGGGTTGGCGAGGACCTTTGGCCCAGTCCGCGCCTGCGCGACTGGCGGCTATGTCCGGGGCAGGGACGCTTGCTGCCCGAACCAAGCGACGAAGTCGCCAGTGTCTGCTCACCCCTCTGGGTAGGGGCAGCGGCCGGCGAGGTTGGGCGCTATGGGGACGAGGCCGATTGGCCGACCGATCAGCGAGAGGATGACGGCGGGTCGCTGGTCTGGACCACCCAGCCCTTGACTGAGCCGGTGGAAATCCTTGGGGCCGCCCGGTTGCACCTGCGGGTGGCTTCGGACAAACCCCTGGCGCTGGTGGCCGTTCGGCTTTGCGACATCGCGCCGGACGGGGCCTCGACCCGGGTCACGCTGGGCGTCCTGAACCTGACGCATCACCAGGGCCATGACCGACCGCAACCCCTTGTTCCGGGCCAGCCGGTCGATGTGGAGGTCGAGCTTGATGACATCGCCCATGCCTTCCCGGCAGGGCATCGCATCGGGCTGTCGTTGTCGTCAGTCTACTGGCCGATTGCCTGGCCCTCGCCGGACCTGGCGACGCTGACGCTGGACCTTGGCGCGACGCATCTGATCTTGCCGGTTCGCCTGCCCAAAGCCGAAGACGCGGATTTGCGCCCCTTCGATCCGCCCGAGATGGCGCCGCAAAGCCCGGCGATCCACCATCCCGTCGCGCCCGCCCACCCGCGCCGGGTGATGCGCGACCTTTTGTCGGGCCGGATCACCGTCGACTTCCCGCGCTGGTGCTATGACGTCGAATATCCCGACATCGGCATCCGGCAGGCGAGCGACGGCCACGCGCGCTATCTGATCACCGAGGGCGATCCGCTGAGCGCAGCGATGGAAACCGCCTATCGCGTGGTGCAGACCCGGGCGGATGGCGTGTTCACGCACGAGAGCCGCAGTCGCATGTCCTGCGACGAAAAGAGTTTTCATGTCTGGGCGGAAACAGTCATCCGCGAGAATGGCGATGAGATTGCGCGCAAGGAATGGTCAGAGGTGATCCCGCGTGACCACCTTTGACCCGCCCGCTTGTCTGACGCCGAACAGCGGCTCTGCCCGAGGTGTCACAAGGGTTGACTTGGCGCTGGACCAAAGAGCAAGCTTTGATCAAATGGCGCGACCCGGCCAGAGGTGGGCATGAGAACCGAGACCGTGCCCCTTGTCGGGCCAAGTCCAGGGACCACACGCACGCTGACCCGACATCATTGGGGGCGGCAGGGCGAGCGCCCGAAAGTGTACCTTCAGGGCGGCCTTCATGCCGACGAGATGCCGGGTCCGCTGGTCCTGTTTCACCTGATGCAGCTTCTGGACCGGGCCGAGGCGGACGGGCGGATCGCCGGGCATGTCGTGGTTGTTCCGCTGGCAAATCCTATCGGCCTTTCCGAATGGCTTTTGCACAAGCCCGTCGGGCGGCGTGATCTGGAAGGGGCGCACAACTTCAATCGGGGCTATCCCGATCTGGCAGCGCTGAGCGCTGACAAGCTGGACGGACAGCTCGGCGACGATCCATTGGCGAATGTCGCGGTCATCCGCACGGCCTTCGCGCGGGCGCTGGCAGAAGCGAAGATCGAGACCGAAGTCGACGAGTTGCGCATCCGGCTGATGGAAGCCTCGCATGATGCAGACATCGTGCTGGACCTGCACTGCGACCACCATGCGGTGATGCATTTCTATGCCTCGACGGCCCGGCCAGAAATCACCGATCTTCTGGGCCGCTGCACGGGATCGGTCCTTGCCTTGATCGAGGATGTCTCGGGTGGCAACGCCTTTGACGAGGCGCATACCGCCCCCTGGCGGGCACTGCGTGACAGGTTTGGGGACAGGGTGCCGCAGCCCTGCTTCTCGACCACGCTGGAGTATCGCGGGCAGGGCGATGTGTCGGACGAGATCGCGGCGCGGGATGCGGAAGGTCTGATGGCGTTCCTGGCCGGTGTGGGTGCCCTGACGGGCGGTCCGGAGCCAGCCCATGATCCGGCCGAAGCGATGCCGCTTGCCGGGGCGGTCGAGTTCATGGCCCCGATCGGCGGGATAGTCAGCTGGGTGACCAAGGCAGGCGACCGCGTGATCGAGGGGCAGGTCCTAGGCCATGTGACCGACGCTGCCGCCCGGAAAAGGGTCGAGATCCTGGCGCCGACCACGGGCCTTCTGTTCCGGCAGGAGCTTTGGACCAGCTGCCTGAAGGGACAGGGGCTGTGCCATGTGGCGGGACACGAAATCCGCAGGCAGGGGGATCTCCTGTCCAACTGAACCAAAACCAACAGGGAGTGACGCAGATGATCGGAAAGGCAGGAAGGCTGTCGCGCTGGCTGGCAGGTGCGTCCTTGGCAGTGGCTCTGGCCACGACCGCGGCGCAGGCCGACGGTGTGCTGGATCGGGGGATCGGCAGCGAATGGTCATCGCTTGACCCGCAAGTGAACTTCGATGCGGCGGCGGGCTGGATCCTGATGGACGCCTATGAAGGGTTGGTCACCTATGGCCCGGGCGGCGGTGTGCAACCCGGGGCGGCGGAAAGCTGGACCGCCAGCGAGGATGGCAAGACCTACACCTTCACCCTGCGCGAGGGGCTGAAATGGTCGAACGGCGATCCGATCAAGGCGCAGGAATTCGTCGACAGCGTGATGCGGACGCTGAACCCCGATACGGTCAGCGAAAAGGGCTATTACTTCTACTCGGTGGTGAAGATCAAAGGCGCGGCCGCCATCGCGAATGGCGAGGTCAAGGATGCCAGCGGCCTGGGCGTGACCGCGCCGGATGACCGAACCGTGGTGATCGAGTTGGAGACGCCCGCCCCGCATATCATGAACATCATGGGCGCCTTCCAGATCCCGCCCTTGCATGGGCCGTCCTATGCGGCGAACGGGGCGGCGGGGTTTGTCGATCCGGCCAAGGTGGTGTCGAACGGCGCCTATACGATCACCGAGATCGTCCCGCAAAGCCACGTGCTGCTGACGAAGAACCCGAACTACTGGGACGCGGCGAACGTGAAGATCGAGCAGGTGAAGTATCACGTCACCGAGGATGTCTCGACCGAGTTCAAGCGCTTTCAAGCGGGCGAGATCGACATCACCTATGACATCCCGGTCAACCAGATCGAGGAGGTAAAGGCCTCGATGCCGGATCAGGTGTTCATCACGCCGTCGACCGAGACGACCTACTACAGCTTCAACCTGACCAAGCCGGAATTGCAGGACATCAACGTGCGGATGGCGCTGTCCCTGGCGATCAACCGCGAGCTTCTGCAAGAGAAGATCGTCAAGGGCGGCGCGATCCCGGCCTATTCCTATGCGGGTGGCTTCGACCCGGCCTATGAAGGCCCGATGATGCCGGGCTTTGACTTGAGCCAGGACGAACGCGAGGCGAAGGCCAAGGAGCTTTTGGCCGCTGCAGGATACGGGCTGGAAAATCCGCTGAAGCTGACCATCGTGACGACGGTGGCCGAAGATCGCGTGCGGCTGGCGCAGGGTGTGTCGCTGATGTGGAAGCAGGTCCTGGGCGTCGAGGCGTCGGTAGAGCCGATGGAGCGCAAAGCCTGGCTGGATGCCTTCTATGCGGGCACCTGGGATGTCATTGCCGACAACCTGGTGGGCGATTTCGCCGGGGCCGAAACGTTCCTTGCCTACATGCGCCCTTCGGCCGAGCCGGGCTACAATTGGGTCAAGCCGGAATACGACGCCCAGATGGATGTGGCAGCGACCATGCCCGATGCTGCCAGCCGCAATGTCGAACTGGCCAAGGCCGAGAAGATCCTGCTGGACGACGTGATCTTCGCGCCAATCGCCAAGGAGCCGCTGCGTCGCCTGGTCAGCCCGAAGGTCGGCGGCTACACCCCTGCGGTGACCGACTATGTCAACAGCCAGTTCCTGACCCTGGCCCCCTAGGATGCTGCGGTTCGTCGGGCGCAGGTTGTGGTACGGGGCCTGGACGCTGGCCGCTCTGGTCACGCTGACATTCTTCGTGATGCGGCTTGCGCCCGGCGGCCCGTTTTCCCGAAACCGCAAGATCAGCCCGGAAGTCCAGGCCAATATCGAAGCCGCCTTCCATCTGGACGAGCCGCTGTGGATGCAGTTCGCCCGCTTTGTCTGGGGCGTCGTGCGGCTGGACCTCGGGCCTTCTACCCGCCATCGCGACTATTCGGTGAACGACCTGATCGCTAGCGGCTTGCCCTATTCGCTGACCATCGGGTTCTGGGCCGTCGTTGTGGCGACGCTGGTGGGGGTGGCGCTTGGCATCTCCGGGGCGCTGCGGCGGAACGGCGTGACCGACTATGTCGCGGGCACGGTTGGCGTGGTCGGGATCGCAATCCCGATCTTCGTGATCGGCCCGGTGATGCAGGTGGTCTTCGGGCTGAAGCTCGAATGGCTGCCCATCGGCGGCTGGGACGGCACCTGGCGCTCGTTGGTCCTGCCGGTCATCGTGCTGGCGCTGCCGAACATCGCCTATATCAGCCGCCTCACGCGCACCTCGATGATCGAGACGCTGCGAGAGAATTACGTGAGGACTGCCCGCGCCAAAGGCATCGGCTGGCGCCGCACGCTGTGGCGGCACACGTTGACCGGAGCGCTTCTGCCGGTCATTGCCTACCTTGGCCCGGCGACAGCGGCGATCATCACCGGCTCGATCCTGATCGAGACGATCTTCGCCGTCCCCGGCATCGGGCGGCATTTCGTGGATGCGGCCCTGAACCGGGATTACCCGCTGGTCATGGGCATCACGCTTCTCTACGGCGCGATCCTGATCCTGTTCAACATCGCTACCGACGTCGTCCGCGCGGTCCTCGACCCGAGGATCCGGAATGAGCGTTGATCTCGCCCCATCCCGCGGCACCTCGACCTTCCAGCTGCAACTCCGCCGCTTCCGGCAGAACCGGCTGGCGATGGCTTCCGTGGTCTTGCTGGCCCTGATTGTCGCCCTCTGCTTCCTCGGCCCCTACGCCTTTCCCTTCAACGGCGAGGACGCGGACTTCGACTTCATCTCTGCGCCTGCCGAGTTCAAATGGCCCCACCTCTTCGGCACCGACGACTTCGGGCGCGACCTCCTCGTCCGTGTCCTTGAAGGGGGTCAAGTCTCCCTCACCATCGGCTTTCTTGGTGCGCTGGTGGCGGGCGTGATCGGCGTCCTCTACGGCGCGGTCGCGGGCTATGTCGGCGGCCGCACCGACGGCGTGATGATGCGGCTGGTCGAAATCCTTTACGGCTTTCCCTACGTGATCCTCGTGATCCTCCTCAGCCTGCTCTTCGGCGGCGGCACCCTGGCCCTCTTCGCCGCCATCGTCTTTACCCTGTGGCTGACCCCCGCCGTGATCGTTCGCGCCCAGGCACAGTCTTTGGCACAAAGGGAATTCGTCCAGGCCGCGCAGGCCGGGGGCATGACAGGCCCCGCCATTGTCCTGCAGCACATCGTGCCGAACTGCATGTCCACCGTTCTGGTCTACGTCTCGCTCCTCGTGCCCGAAGTCATCCTGTCCGAGTCCTTCCTTTCGTTCCTTGGCATCGGCATCAAGGAACCGCAGGCAAGCTGGGGCAACCTGATCCAGTCCGGCACGGCAGCGATGGACACCGACCTGCGGCTGCTTCTGCTGCCCGGGGGCCTGCTGGCCGTGGTCCTCCTCTGCCTCAACTTCATCGCCGATGGCCTGCGCGATGCGTTCGATCCCAATGACCGGTAGCCTTCTGTCCATACGGGACCTGAGCGTCCGCTTCCGCCTGCCGCACGGCGAGACGACGGCGGTGGACGGCGTGTCGCTGGATGTGGCCCCAGGTGAAGTCCTTGGGATCGTTGGCGAAAGCGGATCGGGGAAAAGCCAGATCCTCTATGCCATGATGGGGCTTCTGGCGGCCAACGGTCGTGCGGAAGGGCAGGCGATGTTCCGGGGACAGGACCTGCTGGCGCTCTCCCCCCGCGATCTTGACCGGGTCCGGGGCGATGCCCTCTCGATGATCTTTCAGGACCCGATGACGAGCCTCAACCCCTACATGCGGGTCGGTGACCAGCTGGCCGAGGGGCTAATCGTTCACAAGGGCCTGTCCAAGGCACAAGCGCAGGCCGAGGCGGTCCGGATGCTCGACCGCGTCCGCATCTCCGACGCCGCCGCCCGCGCCCGCCGCTATCCGCATGAGTTCTCGGGCGGCATGCGCCAGCGGGTGATGATCGCGATGGCTTTGCTGGCCAAGCCAAAGCTCCTCCTCGCCGACGAACCCACCACGGCGCTGGACGTCACCATCCAGGCGCAGGTCCTGGACCTGATAGCGGAACTGGGGCGTGAGACGGGGACCGCGATTATCCTAGTGACCCACGACCTGGGTGTCGTAGCGCGCCTGTGTGACCGGGTTTTGGTCCTCTACGGTGGCCGGGTGATGGAGGAAGCCCCGGCAGAGACCCTGTTCGACGCGCCGTCGCACCCCTACACCCGAGGCCTCCTCGCCGCGATGCCCCGGCTGGAGACCGCCTTAGCTCCACGGCTTGGCACCATCCCCGGCACGCCCCGGTCCGCGGGCCAGGCGAAGGGCTGCCCCTTCGTCGACCGCTGCGAGGTGCGCTTGGCCATCTGTGCGACCGACCGGCCGCCCTTGCGTGACCTTGGCCCAGACCGCCGCGCCGCCTGCCATCTGACGGGGGCCGCGCCATGAGTCTGCTGGAAGCGAAAGCCCTCGGTGTAGGCTACAAGGTGCCGGGCGCAGGGTTCCTGTCCGCCCCGCGCCTGTTGCCCATCGTCCACGACGTGTCCTTCACGCTGGACCCCGGCCGGACGCTGGGCATTGTCGGCGAAAGCGGTTGCGGCAAGTCCACCCTCGGCCGCGCGCTTCTGCGGCTGATCGAGCCCACGGCGGGCAAGGTCCTCTGGCAGGGACAGGATATGGCCACGATCCCCGATCTCCGCCGCCGAAGGTCCGAGATGCAGATCATCTTCCAGGACCCCGTCGCAGCACTTGATCCCAGGATGACACTCGCCCGCAGCGTCAGCCGCCCGCTGGCAACCTTCGAGCCGGGCCTCTCGCGACGTGAGGCGCGCGACCGCGCGGTCGAAGCCTTGACCCAAGTCGGCCTCTCGCCTGATTTCGCCGACCGTTACCCGCACGAACTGTCGGGCGGTCAGGCCCAGCGGGTTGGCATCGCGCGGGCGCTGGTGGGGCGGCCGAAGCTCATCATCTGCGACGAACCCGTCTCGGCGCTGGATGTCTCGATCCAGGCGCAGGTCATCAACCTGTTAATGGAGTTGCAGGAAAGGATGGGGTTGGCGCTGGTCTTCATCTCGCACAACCTCGCCGTCGTGCGGCACATCAGCCATGACATCATGGTCATGTGCCTGGGCCGCGTCGTCGAACACGCTCCCCGCGGTGCGTTCTATGCAAGGCCGCTGCACCCCTATTCCCAGGCCCTGATGCAGGCCGTCCCCGAACCCGACCCGCGCCGCGAGAAGGGCCGGATCGGCACGGCTTTGCCGGGGGAACTTCCGTCCGTCCTGAACCCGCCCCCCGGCTGCGTCTTTGCCAGCCGCTGCCCCAGGGCCACGGACGTTTGCCGCACCAACCGCCCCGACTTGCGCGAGGTCGCGCCGGGTCGCCTTGCCGCCTGCCATTTCGTGGATACCCCATGACCGACCTTGCCGCCCTTTGGGCCACCGTTCCGCAACTGTCGAACATCCATGCCAGCGAGGACGGTCGCTGGGCCTTCTGGTGCATGTCTGGCGTGACCGAGACGGAAAACGTCTGGTGCGCCCCCCTTGATGGTTCGGCCCCGCCGCGGATGCTGACCGATGGCCAGGACCACTACCTGATCCGCGACGTGTCCCCGGACGGCAGCCGCCTCGTCCTCGCCCAGTCGCTGAACGCGAACGAGCACGACCACCTCCTGATCCTAGACCGGAAAACCGGTGCGCTCACACAGATCACCCCCACGCAGGACACCCACTACGTCTACGGCGGCGCGCTGGCGAAGGACGGCAGGGCAGTCTTCTTCCTGGCCGACTTCGACCATGCAACAGGCGAAGTGACAGATGGCGCCTGGCTTTGGCGGGTGGACGTTCCCACTGGCCGTTACACTTGCCTCGCCCGGGCAGACAGCCCGCCGCACTTCTATGTCGGACCGCTCCTGTCGCCCGACGGCACTCGACTTCTGTGGCACCGCAGCGACCGCGCGCCGGGCGGATATCAGTTGTGGCTGGTGCCGGTGGCGGGCGGTGAGGCGACGAAGGTTCTGGATCTGGGTGAGAAGAACAACGTCCTCGCCTCATGGCTGGACGATGACCGGATCGGTTTCGCCTGCGACCACGAAGGGCGCGACAAGCTTGGGGTGCTGACCCTGTCAACCGGCGTGACCGACTGGCGGGCGGGGGAACCGGACCTATTCCCCCATTCCGTGCTCGCCGGAACCGGAGAGGATTTCCTTTGCATCCACCACGTCGAAAGCCACACCCGCGCGGCACTTGTCGGGCCGCAGGGCAACCGCGCCTTGCCGAACCTATCGGGCCGCCGCAGCCTTCTGCCCCATGCCGCGCTGCCCGGTGGCGGGTGGCTGGCCGAGGCCTATGACGCCGACGCGCCGCATGATCTCGTCGCCGTGGCTGCGGACGGAGCCTGCAGCACGATCTTTCGCGCACCGCCAGAACCTGCGCGCCGCCACGTCGCCCCACAGGATTTCCGCTGGACCGCCCCGGACGGGATGGCGATGCAGGGCTGGCTTTACCGGCCCGAGTGTACCCCGAAGGGGCTGATCGGCTATGTCCACGGCGGCCCCACGTGGCATTCGGAGGACTGGGTGAACCCCAAGATCCAGTTCTGGGTGGTCCAGGGCTATGCGGTGCTGGACCCGAATTATCGCGGGTCGACCGGGTTTGGCTATGCCCACCGCGAGGCGGTGAAGGTCGACGGCTGGGGCGGGCGGGAGCAGGCCGACATCCGGGCGGGGCTGGAGGCGGCGCTGGCATCAGGGCTGCCCGGGCCGGTGGCAGTGGCTGGCAATTCCTACGGGGGTTTTTCGAGCTGGTTCGCGATCACTCGTCATGCCGACCTGGTGACGGCAGCGATCCCGATGTGCGGGATGTACCGGTTGGACATCGACTACCACGCGACCGAGATGCCGCATGGGCGGGCCTACAGCGAAGAGATGATGGGCGGCACGCCGGAGGAGTTTCCCGAAAAGTACGCCAATGCCTCTCCCGGCCGGTTCATCGACCGGATCCGGGGGCAGGTGATGATCGTGCATGGGCTGGCGGATTCCAACGTCGGGCCCGAGAACACCCATGTCGCGATCCGCGAGTTGACGGCGGCGGGGATCCCGCATGAGGTGCTGCTGTTCGAGGACGAAGGCCACGGGGTGTTCCGGCGGCGGAATGTGGAAACCTACCTTCGGAGAAGCGCAGACTTCCTGGAGCGGGCCTTTGCGACAGGGGGCGGAGCGGGGCAGGGGTAACCCTCGCCCCAGACCTTTGACGCCTGACCAGCCAGGACCATGGCCTCCACTCGTTCCAGGTGGCGGATCGCCGCCTCCAGCGATCCGGTGGTCACCAGCGACCGGTTCCAGGCCCGCAGCAGGGACCGCGCGCTCCAGGGCAGGGCGGCTTGGGTGGCCCAGGCGCGCAGGGGCGGCGGCAGGGCATCGTGGTCCCGCATCGGGTTGCAGGGACGCCAGCGCAGGCGCGGCGCCGAAAGGTTGCGCGTCATGCCGCCTTCCGACCCCAGACGGGGAAGGGATCGGGCAATCTGGCCCAGGCCCCAGGGGTGAAGTCGCCGGCCGCGACCAGCGCTTCATTCAGCGCGGCACAGATTGCATCGCGATCAAGGCCCGCGCCGATGAAGACGATCTCTTGCCGCCGGTCGCCCCAGGGTTCGGCCCAATGCCGGGCGATCTCGGCCCGGGCATCGGGATGCTGCGGTATCCGATCGGCGGGAACGGAGGCCCACCAGCGGCCCAGCGGCGTGACCGAGGACAGCGCGCCCGCCAGCGAGAATTCGGCCACCCAGTCGGGGCGGGTGGCTATCCAGAAATGCCCCTTGGCGCGGATCACGCCGGGAAGCGGGCCGTTCAGGACGGCATGGACTTTCGCGGGGTGAAAGGTTTCGCGGGCGCGGTAGACGAAGGACGAAATGACGTATTCCTCACTCTCGGGCGTATGGCTGGCGAAACCGTACAGCTCCTTCGCCCAAAGCGGGTGTTCATGGGCGCGGTCAAAGTCGAAGAGGCCGGTGTCAAAGATCGCCTCGGCCGCGACGCGGGAGTGGTTGGTCTCGATCAGCCGCGCGTCCGGGTTCAATGCGCGGATGATCTTGCGGGCGGCATCCACCTGCGCGGGCGTGGCGTCGGCGACCTTGTTCAAGACGATCACGTCGGCGAATTCCATCTGGTCGGTCAAGAGGTTGACCAGCGAGCGTTCATCCTCGGGACCCACGACCTCGCCCCGGTCGGCAAGGAAATCATGGCTGGAGAAATCGCGCAGCAGGTTGACCGCATCGACGACAGTGACCATGCAGTCCAGTCGGGCGAGGTCCGACAGGCTGTTGCCCGCCTCATCCCGGAAGTCGAAGGTTGCCGCCACGGGCAACGGTTCAGCGATCCCGGTCGATTCGATCAGCAGATAGTCAAAGCGCCCCTCGGCGGCCAGGCGGCGGACCTCGGTCAAGAGGTCGTCACGCAGCGTGCAGCAGATGCAGCCGTTGGTCATCTCGACCAGCTTTTCCTCGGACCGCGACAGCTCGGCCCCCTCGCGGATCAGGTCGGCGTCGATGTTCACCTCGCTCATGTCGTTGACGATGACGGCAACGCGGCGGCCGTCGCGGTTGTTCAGGACGTGGTTCAGAAGCGTGGTCTTCCCGGCACCAAGGAAGCCGGAAAGCACGGTGACGGGAAGGCGGGGGTCGGGATGACTTGCGGGCATGACGGTTCATGTAATGTTATAAGATAACATATACAGCTACCCGAAACCTTGTCGCGGTGCAACGTGAATCCAGAACAGGCTGCCGCTTATCGATCCGGCGCATGCCGGCCCAGGTCGTCAGCAAACCGACCGGTTGGATAAAAAAAGGCTTGAAGTCAGCGTGTTTCGGCGCGAGTCTCGCCGAAAAAAGCATGGCACGATAACGAGTGGGACACATGACGCCTTTGGCATTGCTCGAGACAGAGCCAGTCGGCTTGTCCGCCATGCGTGACGCAACGTCCTGTTGTTCTGCAAACCCATGGTTGAAAACGTGCCAAATTGCCGCCTTCCATGGGTTGCAAGGTCGGATGCCGAATCGGACGCGTAGGTGGTGGGGGTCGGTTTTGATCAAGGTCAGGCTCCTTGGCCGCTCGGCAAGCAGAGATCTCTGCTGATGCCTTTGCGGTCGTGGAATCCTGCGGTCATCGCCGGACGCGCGCCGCAACATGAGGCGGTCGAACGGGTCTGGGACGTCATCGTCATCGGCACCGGTATTGGCGGCGGCTTGGCTGGTCGTCGCCTGGCCGAAAGCGGGCTTTCGGTGCTGTTCGTCGAAAAGGGGCCGCTGGGCTACCGGACAGAAAGCCAGGACCTGCGCATTGATGTGGATGACTACGTTACCCGGCAGATGCGGGGCTTTTGGCCGACGAAGGTCGAAGTCCGGATGGATGGCGGTCGGCCGCAGCAATTCTTTGCCCCGATCGGCAGCGGGGTCGGCGGGACGTCGGTCTTCTATGCTGCGGCCGTCGAACGGCCTGAACGGCACGATATGGAAACCGTTGGCGACATGCGCCATCCAACGGACGGCTGGCCGGTGGGATACGACGCCTTCAGGCCCTATTTTGACCAGGCGGCGGCGTGGCTTTCGATCCGCGGCGACGGCGATCCGGTGTCCGGGCTGCCCGCACCGGGCTTGTCTGCCCCACCTTTGCGCGACGCAGAAGTTGTTCTGTTCGAAGACCTGCGCGCACTTGGCCTTAGTCCCTACCGCGCGCATGAAGCGCTGCGCCGCGTACCGGGATGTGCCGATTGCCTTGGGCGCAAATGTCCCTTGCCGTGCAAGATGGATGGACGGTCCGCCGGGGTAGAGCCCGCCATGGAAACGGGCCGTGCAATGCTCATGGTGGATACCACCGTTGAGGAGCTGATCGAAAGCGGGGGGCGGATCACGCAGGTGCGGGTGCGCCACTCTGGGCAGGACATGCTGCTGTCCGGACAGACGATCGTTCTTGCCGCAGGGGCGCTGCACTCACCGCGGATTCTGCTGGGCTCGACCGGAACCCATGCCCATGGCTGTGCCAACTCCAGCGGGTGGGTCGGACGCGGTCTGATGTTTCATCTCAGCGAGATGCTTGCACTTTGGCCGCGCAAGGGACAACCGGCTGCCGGGGCGACGCGGGCTGTGGCCTTCCGTGATCTTTATGCGCATGAAAACAGGCGGTTGGGCCTGGTGCAGTCCATGGGGGTTGCGGCAGATGCCGGGCAGATCGCGGGATATCTTAAGGAACGGATCGCCCAGACCCGGCTGCGGCATGTTCCGGGGATCAAGCGGGCGGCAACGCTGGCGGCCAGGGCGGGTGGGGTCGTATTCGGCAAGGCCACGGTCTTTGTCGGTATCCTTGAGGACCTGCCCTACTATGAAAACCGGGTGCTGCGGCATCCTGCCGACCCCGATATCCCGGTCATCGAATACCGGATGAACAATGAACTTCTGGAGCGCCGCGCCGTTTTCCGCCGGGTTGTCCGCAACCGGCTTGGCCGCTGGCGCACGCTGTTGCTAGGGTTCGGCCCGGCGCTGAACTTCGGCCATTCCTGCGGAACGCTGCGGTTCGGCCTGGACCCGAAGACTTCGGTGCTGGATGCCAATTGCAAGGCGCATGACCTGGACAACCTCTATGTCGCCGATGCGTCTTTCCTGCCCACGTCGATGGGGGTGAACCCCAGCCTGACGATCGCGGCGAATGCTCTTCGGGTCGCCGACGTGATTGCGGCCCGCCACCATGCCGAAAGGCGGAAAGCGGTATGATGGAGGACGGCCCGATCAGACCGAGTGCCCCGGACGGGGTTGCCGTGGTCACCGGAGCGGGCGGTGACCTTGGCCGTGCCCTGACGGCAGCCTTGGCGATGCGCGGCCTGAAGGTCGCCGCGATCTCGGCCGCGCCGTTCGAGCCGGGGCATGATGGCGTCATGCCCGTCATCGCCGATGTCCGCGACGCCGCCGCGGTGGCTGATTGCTTCGAGACGATCCGCAACGAGCTTGGCGCTCCGACGATCCTGATCAACGGGGCCGAGGTCTATCCGCACCGCGACATCCTTGAAGAGACACCGCATAGCTTCATGGATACAGTGCAGCTGAACCTTGGTGGAGCCTTCAACTGCTGCCACGCCGTGCTGCCCAGCATGGTCGCCACCGGCCGGGGCCGCATCATCAACATCGTGACCTTCGCCGATGTCATGCCCGCGCCGCTCGCTGCCGGGTATTCCGTCTCGAAAGGCGCATTGCGCATCCTGACCCGGGCGCTGGTATCCGATCTGGGCGACCGTTTCCCCGGTATCGTGATCAACGACTGGGTGCCGGGCACCCATACCCCGCGCAAGGGCATCCCTGACGGGGTCGACCCGCTGCGGGCGGCCGAATGGGGCGCAAACCTTGCCCTTCTGCAAGACCGAGCGATCAACGGGCTTCTGTTCCTGCAGGACCGCGAACATGTGCTGCACCGCTCGTTGAAGGGGCTGGTCAAGGACCGCGTCCTGGGCCGGGACCGCGTTCGGGTGCGGCTGAACTGACGCCGAACTGCCGTCGCAGAGATTGCAGAACCCAGCCACCCGCGCTATCCCCGGGAAAACACGTGGGGGGAACATGAGCCGCGCATTCGTCTTTCCGGGGCAGGGCGCCCAGACCATCGGCATGGGAAAGGCCCTGGCCGAGGCCTATCCGGCCGCGAAAGCCGTCTTCGACGAGGTCGATGCCGCGTTGGGCGAAAAGCTGTCCACGCTCATCTGGGAAGGCGACATCGCCGAGCTGACCCTGACCAAGAACGCCCAGCCCGCGCTGATGGCGACCTCCATCGCTGCCCTCCGCGCGCTGGAGGCGGAAGGCTTCGGACTGGACCAGGCAAGCTTCGTCGCCGGGCACTCCTTGGGAGAATACTCCGCCCTCTGTGCCGCCGGATCGCTTACCCTGTCGGACACTGCCCGGCTACTCCGTATCCGCGGCCAGGCGATGCAGGAAGCCGTCCCGGTCGGCGTCGGTGCAATGGCGGCCCTGCTGGGCCTGGACTTCGAAGCCGCCACTGCCGTCGCGGCGGAAGCCGCCCAAGGCGAGGTCTGCCAGGCTGCCAACGACAATGATCCGGCGCAGGTGGTCGTCTCGGGCCACAAGGGCGCCGTCGAACGCGCGGTCGAGATCGCCAAGGCCAAGGGCGCGAAACGTGCGCTCCTCCTGCCCGTGTCCGCCCCTTTCCATTGCGCCCTGATGCAGCCCGCCGCCCATGTCATGGCCGAGGCACTGGCCGCCGTGCCGATCCAGAAGCCCGCCGTCCCCGTCGTGGTCAACGTCCGTGCCGAGGCGGTGATGGAGCCCGACCGGATCATGGACCTTCTGGTGGCTCAGGTCACCGGATCGGTCCGTTGGCGGGAAACCGTCCTCTGGATGGAAAAGGCCGGCGTCACCGAATTCCGGGAAATCGGGGCAGGCAAGGCGCTGTCGGGCATGATCAAGCGCATCGCCCAAGGGGCCACCACCCGCGCCATCGGGACGCCCGATGACATCGCCGCCCTCAAGGCGTGAAGGAGAAAACCATGTTTGACCTGACCGGCAAATCTGCCCTTGTCACGGGCGCCAGTGGCGGCATCGGCGCCGATATCGCCCGCGTCCTGCACGCCGCCGGGGCCACCGTGGGCCTTTCCGGCACCCGCGTCGAACCGCTGGAGGCTCTGGGCGCCGAACTGGGTCCCCGTGCGCACGTGCTGCCCTGCAACCTGTCGAACTCCGAAGACGTCGAAGGCCTGGTGAAGCGGGCGACCGAGGCGATGGGAGCGGTGGACATCCTGGTCAACAACGCCGGGATCACCCGCGACGGCCTTGCCATGCGGATGTCGGATGACGACTGGCAGTCGGTGATCGACGTCAACCTGACCGCGGCGTTCCGGCTGTGTCGTGCGGCG
The DNA here is from genome assembly GCA_046076605.1 of Tabrizicola sp. GTDB lineage: Bacteria > Pseudomonadota > Alphaproteobacteria > Rhodobacterales > Rhodobacteraceae > Tabrizicola. The sequence goes on along the minus strand of JBJTSJ010000141.1, from coordinate 1,849 downwards.
ATCCGGGGCATGATGAAGGCGCGCTGGGGGCGGATCATCAACATCTCGTCCGTCGTGGGGCGCGCGGGCAACGCGGGGCAGGCGAACTATGCGGCCTCGAAGGGCGGGCTGGTCGCCCTGTCGAAGTCGCTGGCGGAAGAGGTCGCAAGCCGTGGCATCACGGTGAACTGCGTCGCGCCGGGATTTATCGAGACCGCGATGACCGACAAGCTGAACGAGGCGCAGCGCGCAACGATCCTGGCCTCGGTGCCCGCGGGTCGTATGGGAACGCCACAGGAAATCGCGGCGGCGGTGCTGTATCTGGCATCGCAGGAAGCGGCCTATGTGACCGGCGCGACGCTCCATGTGAACGGCGGGATGGACATGGTCTGACGGGCCTTTGCGCAAGTCAGGTTAAAGCGTTTGCCATAGGCCTTGACCCTTGGTATAGGAGCGCAGGATTGCGGCCCGGGAGCGGGCCAAGGTGAAAAGGCCGTGCTGAAATTCGGCCGTAGATAGAGGAACGGACATGAGCGACATCGCTGATCGCGTGAAGAAGGTCGTCGTCGAGCATCTGGGCGTCGAAGCCGACAAGGTGACGGAATCGGCCTCGTTCATCGACGACCTGGGTGCGGACTCGCTCGACACGGTCGAGCTGGTCATGGCTTTCGAGGAAGAGTTCGGGATCGAGATCCCCGATGACGCCGCCGAAACCATCCAGACCTTCGGCGACGCGGTGAAGTTCATCTCGGAAGCCGCCTAAGCGCTTTCGTCCCTTATCGGGACAGCAGGGCACCCTTCGGGGTGCCTTTTGCGTTTGCGGTGGGGGCGGGGAGCAAATCTTTTCGAAAAGATTTGCAAAATCCTTCGAAGGATTTTGGCCCGGCCGCGCCGTCTCGGCGAAGGTGCGCCGCAGGGCCTTTCATCGACCTTGCCAGCGCCCGAACCCATAACCAGACTGGCCCCTGCAACAGGAGGCCCAAGATGACCGGCAATTCCGCCCTTGGAACGATGTTCGGTGCGGCGAACGTGGATACGTTCATGGGCTTGCCGCGTTGCCGGGACTTGTCGCGCCTCAGTGCGAAGATGGCGCTGATCGGGGCGGATGGGTGTACTCCGTACCAAAGCGTCGGTTTCTACTGCGCCGGTGGCCCGGCGGCGATCCGCGCGGCGGGGGCGGCCTATGCCGCGAACCTGGCGCATATGAACTTTGATCTCGGCGGGCCAGTGTTTCCGGGTGGGGTCTCGGCCGTCGATGCGGGCGATCTGCCGCAGGACCTGAATGATCCGGCGGGCAATCGGGCGCGGATCTTCGGGGTGGTGAACCAGATCCTCGACCGGGGCGGGGTGCCGATGCTGATCGGCGGCGATGACAGCCTGCCGATCCCGATGCTGGAGGCTTATGGCGCGCGGGGGCGGGGCTGCACGATCCTGCAGATCGACGCGCATATCGACTGGCGGGACGAGGTGCAGGGGGAACGGCTGGGCCTGTCATCGACCATGCGGCGGGCGTCGGAGATGGAGCACGTCGAGGCGATCATCCAGGTCGGCCAGCGCGGCATCGGCTCGGCCCGGGTGCAGGATGTGGCGGATGCGGAAAGCTGGGGCGTGGGCTTTGTCCCGGCGGGCGAGGTGGCGCGCTATGGCATCACCCGGGCGCTGGACATGGTGGCTGAGGGGGCAGAGGTGATCGTCTGCCTTGACCTTGATGCGCTGGACCCCTCGGTGATGCCTGCTGTTATCGGGAGGACGGCGGGGGGTCTTGGCTACTGGCAGGTCTTGGAGCTGATCGCGGGCGTGGCGGAAAAGGCGCGGATCGTGGGCTTCGACATGGTGGAGTTCATGCCGGACCGCGACATCGACGGGCAGG
>JBJTSJ010000140.1:0-4631 GCA_046076605.1 Tabrizicola sp. | reverse complement strand
GACCAACCACCGTGCCGAGCAGGTGAAGACCTTCGAGACGGAAGACGGCCGCACCGAACTGCGTGCGGTGACCGGCCCCGACTATGGCCGCATCCATGATCACGAGTTGGTCGAAGCCGTGCAGCGTATTGCTGGCAATGGCACGGGCGACACGCGGTGGAAAGTGCCGGGTACGCTCGACTGGTCGACCGGGGTCTATAACCCCGATGTCGAGATCAGCCGCGACACCACCACGCTCTACGCCTCTGACCGCGATGTCTTCCTGTTCCTCGTTGACGATCACAATCCGATCGAGGCGGGCCGCCTGCCGGACGGGTCCCCCGATCTCTACTTCCGGGGCTTCTATTGCTGGAATTCGGAGGTGGGCGCGAAGACCCTCGGCATGGCAAGTTTCTATCTGCGCGCGGTGTGTCAAAACAGGAATCTATGGGGCGTCGAGGACTTCCAGGAGATCACCATCCGCCATTCGAAATACGCCGCATCGCGCTTTGCCCATGAGGCGGCTCCGGCGCTGACCCGCTTCGCCAATTCTTCCGCGCAGGGCTTCGTGAACGGCATCAAGGCGGCACGGCAGCAGATCGTGGCGCGGACGGATGAGGAGCGGGACGAGTTCCTGCGAAAGCGCGGCTTCTCCAAGGCCGAGACTGGCAAGATCATCGAGAAGGTGCTCCTCGAGGAGCATCGGCCGCCCGAGAGCATCTTTGACTTTGTCCAGGGGATCACCCGGCTTGCGCGGGATAAGGCCCAGCAGGATGCCCGCCTCGATATGGAAGGCCGGGCCAAGAAACTCCTCGACCGCGTCGGCTGAGCCAGGTCTTCGGCGCGCCTCCACGATCCCGCGCCTTCGGCGGGGTAGGGGGCGCGTTCGTTCCGCCCCTCCTTTCCCGGCAAACCCCCTTGCCGCCCTCACACCGCTGGCAGGCGAGGATCTGCCCAACATGCTCCGGAATTGATCCCATGACCCCGCAAGAAGAAACCGTAATCCTCGAGGCCCGCGAAATCCTTGGCCGCTATCTGAATCACAACCCGGTCCTGACCTCCTGGGCCGCCGTCTGCGACTATTGTGCCATCACGGTGAGGGGACCAGAGGAGCGGTTCCACGTCCTCTATCTCGACCGCAAGAACCGGCTGATTTCCGACGAGCGGATGGCGGTCGGTACGGTGGACCATGTGCCGGTCTATCCGCGCGAAGTGATCAAGCGCGCGCTGATCCTCGGGGCCAGCGCCCTGATCCTGATCCACAACCACCCGTCCGGCGATCCGACCCCGTCGGAGGCGGATCTGGCGATGACCAAGGAAATCCAGAAGGGCTGCCGCTTCCTCGGCCTGACGTTGCACGACCACACCATCGTCGGCGCAGGATACGAGGTCTCGCTGCGCGGCCTCGGGAAGATGTGACCTCGCGGCTGCCGCTCATAGACGAACCTGCCGCCGCCCCTTCGAGGAAGAGGGCGGCGGTTTTGTCTTTGGCGGTTGAAGCTGGAGGAGAGGCCCCCCGCGCCGCCGGAGGTTTCCCGATGTTCGATCATGTCACCCCGATGCTGCCCGCGGGCGCGCTTTCCGTGCTTCCCCCGCCGCTCGCTACAGCAGGTTTCGATCCCGGCCTGCCCTTCGCGCTGACGTCGCCAAACCGGCATCTGGCGCCGGCACTGTCGGGCGCCGCGCATCCTGTCGTGCTGGACCGCTTCTCGACGCTCACTGAAGCGATGGAGGGCGCGATCGGCACTGCAGATGCCATGGCCCCCGAGGATGGCGCGCAGATCCTTGCCGTGCTCGACCGCGAGGACCGGTTGGTTTTGGCTGGTCTTGCCGCATCCGGCGGCGTCGCCTGGTGCCACCCGGTCCAGAGCGCCATCGAGGCGCGAACCGTTGTCACGGAAGCCAGCGCGCTTCGTGCCCAGGCCCTGCGGGCCAGCGACTGGCGCGAGGCCGACTTGGCCGCCCGCCTGCGACAGCGCGCCGACCTCCTCGAAGCGCGGCTGGTCGATCCGCTCTGGCGCGCTTTTGTGGCCCGCGCGCTGCAGATCGCCGCATGAACACCGAGAGGCAGAGGAGGGCAGGGGTGTGGCGAGCCGGTCGGGGCGAGAGAAAGCACCCGGCGCGGTTTCATCCCTTTCCCCCTTTCCGGAGATCCCCATGACCCAGATTGAACCCACCCTTGCTGCCCCCTTGCCGCCTTCGACCCTCGACTTTGCGGCGATCTTAGCTGCGCAAACAGAACGCGCTGCTCGGAGCGACGCGCTGCGTCCCGCCAACCGCGACCGGCTTTTCGCCGGGCTCACCGCGGCCGGCATCACGCATGTCACCGTGACCTTCGACGGGGAGGGTGACAGCGGCCAGATCGAAAGCATCGCGGCCTGGAACGGCGACATTGCAGTCGAATTCCCGGCCGCGGAAATCAGCTACGCCGCGCTGACCTGGGACAATCCCGAGATCGAGATGCGCCAGCTTTCCCTCGAAGATGTGGTCGAGCAGCTGGCCTATGATTTCCTGAGCGACACCCATGGCGGCTGGGAAAACAACGACGGCGCCTATGGCGAGTTCTGCTTCGACGCCGCAGCCCGTTCCATCCATCTCGAGTTCAACGAACGGTTCACGTCGTCCGAACTCTACACCCATGATTTCTGAGGAGGACGCGATGGCACATCCGTATCATCACGCCCTGTCTTCGGTGAAGAAATGGGGCGGCACCGTTGACGACTACATCGAAATCCACGCTAGGTATGACCAAAGCAAGGAAATCATTGCAGATTTTCGGCACAGAGCTTTGAGGCATCATGCCAGCGGAATCTGGCAATCGGAAGCGATTTTCGGGCCGACGATCACGCTGTCCACCGGGCGCATCATCCCGACGCGTTGGGTCGGCGAGCAGCATGTCCGTGAAGACCTTGGCTTCATCCCAAGCTTTACCGATTGGGTCAAGGCGATCCGGCCCGAGCCTTGGATGGGCCAGGCCGAAAAGATCGAGGCCCTGGTCGATCCGCATCTGGCCCCGCCCGTCGTTGAGGTCCGCTGACATGTGCCGCGCTTATCAGGACCTCGGGCTGACGCCCGAGGTGTCGAACTTGACGCTACTGCGCACCGCAATCCGACGGCTTCATCCCGACACGCTCGCGGTCCGCAGCTGGCGCGCCGCCCGCAAGCGTTACTACCGCGACCTGCTCAGCGCTCATCAGGCAGCTCGGGATCAGGCGCACTTGCCGCAGCAGGGCTGATCCGCACTGCACCCCGCATTCCACAGTTTCCATCGCGCCCGGCCAGGCAGGTCGGGCGCCCCCATATCTGGAGGGCCAAATGGCCGACTATTTCACCCACTTCTCCTGCCTCCTCGATGTCGGCACGCCCGAGAGGGCCGCCGCCGCGATGGCGATCTTGCAGCGCTGCCGCGCAGAGGACGACGAGGCAGATGATCCCCAGTATCGCGGCTTCGAGCTTTCACCGCAGGAAGAAGGGAAGTCCGGCGAACTCTGGTTCCGCGATGACGAGAGCGGCGATCCTGATGGCATGGTTGCCTTCGTCCTGCGCCTTGCCGAAGATCTCGACCTTCAGGGTCTCTGGGGGTTCGACTTCGGCCACTCGGCCTCTCGTCCCATTCTCGGATCGTTTGGCGGCGGAGCGACAGTGATCGACCTCGGCGCCCGCAAGGTCATCGGCTGGGTCGCAACTCAGACCTGGCTCGACAAGGCGCTGAACGGGGAGGACCCCGATGCCTGAGATCATTTGTACGACCGTCTATCAGTTCCCGGAACTCTCCAACGCGGCCAAGGAGAAGGCGCGCAGCTGGTATCGCGAAGCCGCCGTCTGCGACGATTGGTGGGACGCGGTGTATGACGACTTCGAGCGCATCTGCGACATCCTCGGGGTCAGCCTCAAGACCCGGCCCGTCCGGCTGATGGGCGGCGGCACCCGGGCGAGGCCCTGCATATGGTTCTCGGGGTTTTCCTCGCAAGGGGACGGTGCCTGCTATGAGGCCGCAGTCCGGCATGCCAAGGGCTCCGCCCGGGAAATCCGCACCTACGCCCCGCAGTATCAGGCCCTTCACAGCATCGCCGACCGCCTGCAGGAGGCGCAGCGGCGGAATTTCTACCAGCTCAGTGCCGATGTGACGCACCGTGGCCGCTACTACCACGAATACTGCATGACCATCGATGTTACTCGCGACAGCCCGACCGGACAGGCTCCAGCTGAGGGCAGTGAGGAGAGCGTCACGGAGGCGCTACGAGATCTCGCCCGCTGGCTCTATCGGCAGCTGGAGGCCGATTACGACCATCTTACCTCCGACGATGCCGTCGAGGAGGGGATCATCGTGAACGGGTACACGTTTACGGAAGGAGGGCGCCGGTTCGGGTGAGAGTGCGACTTTTGAAGAACTTTTCTGACCGTACGCTTGAAACGTACGTCGATGTGGCGTACATATCTGGAATACTTTTCAGGAGGCGACCATGCTCGGTTTCCACGACACCACTCGCGCGATCGATGAGCGCAACGAGGCCCGGATGAACTTCCGGACGAAGCCGCGCATCAAAAATGCGATCCAGCAGGCGGCGGCTCTGTCCGGCGTCGACGATTCCGTCTTCACGATGAATGCCGCCTATCAGGCCGCGCTGGCAACGATCGCAGCGCATGACCGG
>JBJTSJ010000139.1:0-9160 GCA_046076605.1 Tabrizicola sp. | reverse complement strand
CTGGAGCGAGACGGATGAGACGGCGGCGACGATCCAGGCGCTGCCGGATGCGGAGTATCTGGAGGCGCTGCGGCCCCGGTTCGGCGATTTCCTGGGCGAGATCGCGCTGGCAGGGGACCGGTTCACCTATCCGCTGTCCCTGTCGCTGGCGGAACGCTTCATCGCGCCGCGCGTGGCGCTGGTGGGGGATGCGGCGCATGGGGTGCACCCTATCGCGGGGCAGGGGCTGAACCTGGGCCTCCGCGACGTGGCGGCCTTGGCCGAAGTGCTGATCCTGGCCCGCCGCCGCGGCGAGGACCCGGGCAACCCCACGGCGCTGGAGGAGTACCAGCGCTGGCGGCGGTTTGATGCGACGGCGCTGGCGCTGGGGATGGACACGGTGAACCGGGTGTTTTCCAGCGACAATCCCCTGCTTCGGCTGGGCCGCGACCTTGGGATGGGCGTGGTAAACGCCCTGCCCGGCCTGCGGCGCGGCTTCATGCGGCAGGCGGCGGGCTTGACGGGAGAGCTGCCGAAGCTGCTGCAGGGTCGGGCGATCTGACCTCGCTTTCGGTGCCAGCCTCGGCAGGTTTCGCCGCGGCTGCCTCTGCCTTCCGCGCCTCGCGTCGGTCGAGGAGGTGGAACAACAGCGGATTCGCCAGGATCGAGATCATCGCGCCTGCCACCACGAGATCGCGCGCTTCGGGCGGGACGATCTCAAGCTTGGTCCCCATGGTGATCAGGATGAACGAAAATTCGCCGATCTGCGCCAGGCTGGCCGCGATGGTCAGTGCCATGTCGCGGCCGTGGCCAAGGGCCTTGACCAGGTAGAACCCGGCTGCGGCCTTGACGCCCACGATGATAGCGACGGTAGCGAGGAGTGCGAGCGGCTGCGACAGCAGGATGCCCGGGTTGAACAGCATGCCCACGGAGACGAAGAACAGCACTGCAAAGGCGTCGCGCAGGGGCAGCGTCTCGCGCATCGCCTGCTGGGACAGGGTCGAAGAGGACATCACCATTCCCGCGAAGAAGGCGCCCAGCGCGAAGGACACGCCAAAGAAGTGTGTGGCGCCATAAGCGACGCCAAGGGCGATGGCCAGGACGGAGAGGCGGAACAGTTCGCGCGAATGCGTGTGGGCGACGAAATGCAGGACCCAGGGGATCACCCGGCGACCGATCACCAGCATCAGCGCCACGAAGGCCGCGGCTTTCACCAGCGTTATCAGGACGGTAGCCGCAATCGGCCCAATGCCGATTCCGACCTCTGCAACGATTTCCGCCTCATCCGTCACAGGCATCGCGGTGCCGCCCAGCAGGCCCGCCAGCGGTGGTATCAAAACCAGCGCCAGGACCATCACCAGGTCCTCGACGATCAGCCAACCCACCGCGACGCGGCCCTTTTCGCTTTGCACCAGCTCGCGGTCCTGCAGGGCGCGCAACAGGACGACGGTCGAGGCAACCGAGAGCGCAATGCCAAAGATGAGACCTGCCCCAAGGCTCCACCCCATGGCCCAGGCGACGAGCATTCCGGCCAGGGTTGCCACCGTGATCTGGCCCAGTGCCCCAGGCACCGCGATGCCTTTCACCGCCATCAGATCCCGTGGCGAGAAATGCAGCCCGACCCCGAACATCAGGAGGATCACCCCAAGCTCGGCCAGTTCGCCGGCGAGACCGATGTCGGCCACATAGCCCGGCGTGAAGGGGCCGATGATGACGCCAGCAAGCAGGTAGCCAGCGATCAGCGGCAGTTTCAGGCGCTGCGCCAGAAGGCCGAAGACGAAGGCCAGGCCGAAGCCGGCGACGAGGATGGAGATCAGGGGCGTGTCATGGGGCAATGGATCTATGGTCCTTTCCGGCACGGCGCCCAAAGACCGGCGCGGCCAAGATGGTTTGCGGGAAAAGTGTCGGGAGACAAAGGGATAGTAGGGACTGGACCGGGCATTGCAACCGGTTGGGCGGGATGTTGCGATAACAATTCGGCCATTTGCCGAAACATTTTGCAGTGTTAGGCCTTGGGGATGCTTCCCGTGCTTCCCAATCCCCGTGCCCGTCGCCTGTTCCTGGACCGCCACGCCCTGTCGGAGGCCCCCGTCGGGCCTGCTTCGGGCCAGGCTTTGCACGACCTGATCGAGCGGATCGGCTTTGTCCAGGTCGACAGCATCAACACCGTCGCCCGTGCGCATGACATGATCCTGTGGTCGCGGCGGCAGAGCTATCGCCCCCCGGCCCTGAAGCGGCTGCTGGAGCGGGACCGGAGCCTGTGGGAGCACTGGACGCATGACGCCTCGATCCTGCCTGCCCGGCTGCATGGGATCTGGCAGCACCGGTTCCAGCGCGATGCAGTGCGACTGGAGGCGAACTGGCGCAGCTGGTTCCGCGAAGGGTACGAGGCGCAGTTTGACAGCATCTTGAACCGTATCGCCAAGGACGGCCCGGTAGGGACCGCTGATGTGGGCGAGGGCGAGGTCCGGGGCAAGGGCGGCTGGTGGGATTGGCATCCGTCGAAGACCGCGCTGGAATGGCTTTGGCGGACCGGGCGGCTGGCGATCACCCGGCGCGACGGGTTCGCCAAGATATATGACCTGACCGAACGCGTGATCCCCGAGGTGCACCGGGCTCCCTTTCCGGAGGAAGAGCTTTGCGACTGGGCCTGTCGGTCGGCCCTGCGGCACCTGGGCTTCGGCACCAGCGGCGAGATCGCGGCCTATTGGCATTCGGTCAGCCCAGAGGCCGACAAGGACTGGTGCGGCAAGGCGCAGACGCGGGGCGAGATAGTGGAGGCCGAAATCGAGGGGGCGAAGGGCCAGCGCCGCAAGGTGTTCGTCTTTCCCGAAACGCTGAAGGAGGTGCCACCCGAACCTACCCCCCGCCTGCGCATCCTGTCGCCCTTTGACCCCGCACTGCGGGACCGCGACCGGGCAGAGTTCCTGTTCGGTTTCTTCTACCGGATCGAGGTCTTCGTGCCGGAACCCAAGCGGGTCTACGGCTACTATGTCTTCCCGGTGATGGAGGGCGACCGGCTGGTCGGGCGGATCGACGTCAAGGCCTTCCGCGATGCGGGCGCTTTGCGGGTCAAGGGCTTCTGGCCCGAGGCGGGGGTGAAGCTGACCAAGGCTCGGCGCGCGAAGCTGGAGGCAGAGTTGGGGCGACTGGCGGTGTTTGCGGGCTGTGAGAGGGTGGAGTTCCTGGACGGCTGGGAGCGCGAACCCGCAAGGCCCTGAGAAGGCTGGGCCGGGCAGAACGCTTCGGACAGGTCACGGGTCCGGCATTCGTCGGCTGGCTGACCCGCCCGCCGGGCCTGGAAGAGGGCATCAACCAGGTAGAGCGAATCGGCCTTGCCGGGTTGGCAGCGGGTGTGAAATGGCGCTAGGCTGCACCGCAGACGCTTGGCAACCGATGCATTTTGATGACCGACCAGCCCCTGTTTCTTGTCCTGATTGCTGCAAGTCTTGCCGCGACCTTTGCTGTTCTTTGGTTCCGGCGGCAGCGGGCACCGCGAAAGCGGACCTCGGATGAATCCTGGATTCTGGTGGACGGGTCGAACGTCATGCATTGGCAGGACAATACGCCAAACCTTGCGCCGGTATTGGCGGTGGTCCGACAGGTGATCGATCAGGGACATGTGCCGGGCGTCGTCTTCGATGCCAATGCCGGCTGGAAGCTTGAGGGCCGCTATCTGCATGATGGCGATTTCGCGCGCCTTCTGGGGCTGAAGACCCGGCAGGTGAAGGTGGTGCCGAAAGGCACGCAGGCCGATCCGTTCCTTTTGCATACCGCCCGGGAATTCGGCGCGAGGATTGTGACCAATGACCGCTTTCGCGATTGGGCGGATGCGCATCCGGAAGTGCATGAGCCCGGGTTTCTGATCCGGGGATTCATCCGGGATGGCAGTGTCACGCTGGACAGGATCGCCGCGACTGAAGTGGCATGAGTATCCTGTCGGCTTGACTTTGTCTGGCCTTTATGTGCAGATACACGTATGGACTTCGGACATCCGCTCAACTGCCTGACCTTCAACCTGCAGCGGGCCAGCCGCAACCTGGTGCGCAGCTTTGAGGAGGCGGCGAAGGACAGTGGCGTAACGGCCCCGCAATTCACCACGCTGTCGCTGATCGGCGGCTTTGGTGAGCTGACGGTCAGCCAGATCGCCGAGCGGATGGGGACGGACCGAACGACGCTGACGCGGAACCTGGCGGTGATGGCGCGGAAGGGCTGGATCGTCGAGGCCGGGGCTCAGGACCGGCGCTTGAGCATCTGGCGCCTGTCACCGGAGGGCCACGCTACGCTTGATGCCGCGCTGCCAGTCTGGCGCCGGTTTCAGGCCGGTCTGGTGGACAGGATCGGGCCAGATGCTGCCGCGGCCCTGCTGACGACCCTGACAAGACTTTAGGACGCACCCAAAACACAGGTCTGCCATCGACAGAGTTGAAAAGTGTATATGCACATAAAGGAGAGAGACATGACGGACACTTCCTACACGGCACCTTCATCGGGCCCCGGCCTGCGGCATCCGCTGGTCTGGGTCGTTCTGATCGGCTGGTCGCTCATGATCGCTTTGGCCACATCGCGCGGAGTTTTCTTGGCGAATATGGGCGGCATTCCCTTCCCGCTTGCGCTGGCGGCGGTGCTGCCGCCGCTGCTGTATCTGCTGGCCTGGCGGCTGGTCCCGGGGGTGCGGGCCTGGGTGGCCAGTCTGGACCTTGGCTGGATCGTCGGGGCGCAGACCTTCCGGGTCATCGGGACGGTGTTCGTGATGCTGTGGGCGATGGGCGATCTGCCGACGGCCTTCGGGCTGACGGCGGGACTTGGCGACATGGCGGTCGGGCTGTTTGCCTTGACAGTGGTGCTTGCGGTAGAGCGCAAGGCCGCGGGTTGGGAGGGGCAGGTGCGGACCCTGGTGGTCGTGGGGCTGCTGGACTTCGTGGCTGCCTTCGGCACCGCGACCCTTTCAGGTCAGGGCTTTCCGCTGCAGTTGCCGGGTGAGGGGGCTCCGGTCCTGATGCTGCAACTGCCGATGGCGATGATCCCGGCCTTTGGCGTGCCCCTGTTCATCATCCTGCATCTGATGGCCTGGCAGAAGCTGCCGCCCCGGCGCTGACCTAAAGGTAGGGTGGGCAAATCGCCCACCCTACTTGGCGTCGGGCACCACCCATCCGTCGATCACGCTGACCGCCTCTTCCGCCGTTTCGACCATTGCAAACAGCGACAGGTCCTCGGGGCTGATCACCCCGGCATCGGCAAGGTGGTTCCAGTTCACGACTTTCTCCCACCACTCCCGCCCGAACAGAAGGAAGGGGATCGGCTTCATCCGGCCGGTCTGGATCAGGGTCAGGCTTTCGAACATCTCGTCCATCGTCCCAAACCCGCCGGGGAAGACGCAGACGGCGCGGGCGCGCATCAGGAAATGCATCTTGCGGATCGCGAAGTAGTGGAAGTTGAAGGACAGGTCCGGGGTGACATAGGCGTTCGGGGCCTGTTCGTGCGGCAGGACGATGTTGAGGCCGATCGATTGCCCCCCGGCCTCATCCGCGCCGCGGTTCCCCGCCTCCATCACGCCGGGACCGCCGCCGGTGCAGATGACGTTTTCACGCCCGTAGGTTTCAAGGCTGCGTTCGGTCATGATCTTCGCAAAACGCCGCGCCTCGTCGTAGTAATGCGAAAGGTTGGCCAGCGTCTCGGTCCGGGCGAGGTGGCGGTTTTCGGGGGCCGGGATGCGGGCGCCGCCGAACATGACGATGGTCGTCTCGATGCCCCTCTCATCCATGATGAGCTGGGGCTTGAGAAGTTCCAGCTGCAGGCGGACGGGGCGCAACTCCTCTCGCGTCAGGAAATCGCGGTCGGCGAAGGCCAGGCGATAGGCAGGCGCCCGGGTCTGCGGCGTGTCGGGAATGCGCTTGGCGGCGGCGATGTCCTCGACGCTGTCGCGGAACGGATGGCTGCGGGGTTCGTCTTTCATGGGGCACTCGGCAAGGCTATCGGTTGTCCATAGGCTTATCGGCTGCACGTCGGGGCCGCCACCCGAAGTTTCAGGGGTCGTCGGATGCATGAAGGAGAAAGGGTGGTTTCGCCCGAGCTGGCCGCGCGGTTGGTTGCCAGCCAGTTTCCCGAATGGGCCGGGCTGGGCCTGCAGCCTCTGGCCGTGGCAGGCAGCGACAATGTGATGATCCGGCTGGGGGAGGACCTGGTGCTGCGGTTTCCGCGCATAGCCAGCGCCGCTGGGTCGCTGGAAGCCGAGGCACGTTGGTTGGACTGGGTGGCAAAGGACATTTCCCTGGCCGTGCCAGAGGTTGTGGCACTGGGGCGACCGGGACAAGGGTACTCCTGGCCCTGGGCGGTGCTGCGCTGGATTGCCGGGCGGGATGCGCGGGAAGCCCCCGTCGAAGACCTGTCGGCAGCCGAGGCGTTGGCGGGGTTCGTTCTGACGCTGAGCGGTCGGGCGGTGCCAGTGGGGCTGCCGGTCAAGCCGGGGGATTTGCGGTCACGCGACCAGTTCCTGCGGCAGATGGTCGGCAAGATCACGGATGAGGCCGATGTGGGCGACGTCACGCAAGCCTGGGAAGCGGCACTGGCATTGCCTGATTGGAATGGCCAGCCCGTTGTCGTCCATGCCGACCTGCATCCGTTGAACCTGATCTCGCGGAACGGGGCGCTGGCTGCGGTGATCGACTGGGGCGGGGTCGGGGCGGGTGACCCGGCGCTTGACCTCATCTGCGGCTGGACAGTGCTGGAGGCCCCTGGTCGGGCGGCGTTCCGACGGCGACTGGCAGTGGATGACGCAACCTGGGCACGGGGCTGGGCCTATGCCTTCTCCAAGGCCGCCATGGCCCTACCCTACTATCGCGACACGAACCCGGCTCTGCGTGCGGTCATGCTGCGCACCCTCAGGCGCTGCCTGGCAGAGCGACCGGATTGCATGGGACCCGTCCGATGGATATGAGGGCGCGGACCGCAGGGGAGAGCATCATGTCGAACGCCGCACTCGAAACCGCCATCGAAGCCGCTTGGGAGGCCCGGGACGGGATCAGCCCCGCCACGAAGGGCGAGGTCCGCGATGCCATCGAGGCGACGCTGACGGCGCTGGACAGCGGGTCGCTGCGGGTGGCGGAAAAGCGGGGGAACGACTGGCATGTGAACCAGTGGGCCAAGAAGGCCGTGCTGCTGTCGTTCCGGTTGACCGACATGTACGAGATTTCCGGGTCGAACGGCGGATCGAACTGGTGGGACAAGGTCCCGTCCAAGTGGCAGGGCTGGACCGAAGCCGACTGGCGCAAGGCCGGGTTTCGGGCGGTTCCCGGCAGCATCGTGAGGCGGTCGGCCTATATCGCCAAGGGCGTGGTGCTGATGCCGTCCTTCGTCAACATCGGCGCCTATGTCGATGACGGGTCCATGGTCGATGGCTGGGCCACCGTGGGGTCCTGCGCGCAGATCGGCAAGAACGTCCACCTGTCGGGTGGCGTGGGCATTGGGGGCGTGCTGGAGCCGATGCAGGCGGGGCCGACCATCATCGAGGACAACTGCTTCATCGGCGCGCGGTCCGAGGTGGTGGAAGGCTGCATCGTCCGCGAGGGCTCGGTCCTGGGGATGGGCGTGTTCATCGGCAAGTCCACCAAGATCGTCGACCGGGAGACCGGCGAGGTCATGTATGGCGAGGTTCCGGCAGGGTCCGTGGTCGTGGCGGGGTCAATGCCGTCCAAAGGCGGGATCAACCTTTACTGCGCGGTGATCGTGAAGAAGGTCGACGCGCAGACCCGGGCGAAGACCTCGATCAACGAGTTGCTGCGCGACTGACGGTCAGGCCACCAGCAGCGCGGCCACATGCGAGCGGACTTCGGTCCGGGCCGAGGGGCCGTAACTGGATGGGTTGCTGGCAAGTTCCGGGAACAGGGTCAGCAGTTCCTCCTGCACCTCGGGGTCGTGACCGGCCAGCGTGGCGGGGCCAGGATAGTAGCTTTCGCTCCACAACCCTTCGGCGCGGATGATCTCATGCCGGGCGAAGAGAAGGTGGTGATAGGTCACCGGCGCGCCGGAAAGATCCTGTGACAGCCGCCCGGCGCGGACGAGGTGGATCGCCTTGACCAGCACCTCATCCTCGCCCGTGTAAAGCTGCGCCCGCCAGCCCGAGAAATGCAGCCGGTGCTGCGGCGACACGGCCAAAGCGCCGTGATCGCCGAAACTGCCCGCCGGAATGCGGACAAGCGCCATCGCGCCCAAGGACGGCACCGTGCGGACGCCATGCCAGGCAACGGGCTGGAAACCGTGGTCAAGGGTCAGAACCAGATCCCCGACCTTGACCTGTTCGATTGGCACCAGACCGCAGTCCGTCTCGATCCGGGTGCCCTGGACAAAACAGGGCACAACCTCGGCCGTGGCGAAGCCCACGTCGGTGATGCCGTCCTGGTTCGTCACCTCGTAGGAAAAGCTGGTCGTGCCCGTCTGGTCGTCCCATTCGGCAACGGCGGTGATCGTGCCATCGGGGTTCACCACGATCTCAAGCCCCGAGGGCAGGAGCACATGGTCGCCCGCCGAGACCGGCACGCCGTTGATCTTGGTGATGGTCAGCGTGCCGCCGATGGTGTTGGTGTCGTTGGCAAGCAGGTTGACTGTGGCCTGGTTGTTCAGGCCGACGGTGAACTGATCGGCCTGGGCGACTACGCCGGTCTGGATCGAATCCCCGGCGATCAGCAGGTTGCTGTCATAGGCCGTATCACCCGCATCGGCGATCCCGATCTTGATATGGTTGACCTGACCCGGGATCACCGGCGCCTTCAGCGTGAGTGTGACGGTGAACCCGTCCATTTCGGTGTTGTAGAGGTCGTTCGCATTGTCGACGTAGAGATTGCCGTTCGACTTCGGATTGATGTTGTCGATCGAGATGTCACCGTCGCCGACGGTCAACTGAGCCTTCTGACCGTTGACCCAGACACCGACTGCGTCGTTGAAACCGGACCCCACGTATTCCAGATACTCCTCCGACGAGAAGGTGATCTGCATCGTCAAAGTGGACCCGGCGGGGATGAAGTCGGCCTGGAAAATCGCCGCGTCGAAGGTCTGCGCGCCTGCGATAGCGTTCAGCGCGCTGTCGCCGTCGACACCGGCGGTATCGGTCGTGGTCCAGGCTGTCTGATTCACCTCTCCCGAGGAATTGGTGAAGTCCGTCACCCGCCCGGTTGACAGGATGACC
>JBJTSJ010000138.1:0-4673 GCA_046076605.1 Tabrizicola sp. | reverse complement strand
CAGGCCGAACAGGAAGAAGTTCTCTGCCCCCACCTCCTGCAGGATCTCCACGTTGGCCCCGTCCAAAGTCCCGATGGTCGGCGCGCCGTTCATCATGAATTTCATGTTGCCGGTGCCCGAGGCCTCTTTCCCGGCAGTCGGAATCTGCTCGGACAGGTCAGCGGCGGGGATCACCCGCTCGGCCATCGTGACGTTGTAGTTGGGCGGATAGATAATCTTCAGCAGGTCTTTACTGACCGGATCGCTGTTAACAACCTCGGCCACGTCATTGATAAGCCGAATGATTTCCTTCGCCACGGCATAGCCGGGAGCCGCCTTGCCGCCAAAGACCTTCACCCGCGGCACCCAGCCCGCCTTGGGGTTCGACCGCACGCGTTGCCAGTGTGCAATCGTTTCAAGGATGTTCAGCAGTTGCCGCTTGTATTCGTGGATGCGCTTGATCTGAACGTCGAACAAGGCATCGGGTGAAACCTGCACGCCCATTTCGCGGCCAATCCAGTTCGACAGGTGCACCTTGTTCTCGCGTTTGGCCGCGGCAAAGGCTGCCCGGAAGCCAGCGTCCGGCACATGCGCTTCCAGCTCGCGCAGACGGTCGAGGTCCGCCTCCCAGCCTGGCCCGATGCTTTCGGTAATCAGCGCCGACAGAGGCCGGTTCGCCATCCGCAGCCAGCGCCGGGGCGTCACCCCATTGGTCTGATTGATGATCCGCCCCGGATGCAGCCCGTTCAGCTCGGGAAACAGGTTCTTCTTCACCAGGTCGGAATGCAGCGCCGAGACGCCGTTGACCTTGTGCGACATCACAAAGGCCAATTCGCCCATCCGCACTTCGTGGTGTTTCACGATGCCCACGTAATGCGGCCGGTTCGGATAGCTCCGGCGGTGCCAGCTGTCGATCCGCTCGACAATCTGCATATGGCGCGGCAGGACGTTGCCAAAGGTGAAAGTCGCCCATTTTTCAAGGGCTTCCGGCAACAAGGTGTGGTTGGTGTAGCCAAGGCAGGCCCGCGCGATGGTCAGCGCCTCATCAAATGGCAGACCGTGTTCATCCGACAGAAGACGGATCAGTTCCGGCCCCGCGATCGCCGGATGGGTGTCGTTCATCTGGATCGCCACATGCCGCGGCAGCGCGCGCAGGTCGGAATGGTTCGACAGATAGCGGCGCAGGATGTCCTGCAAGGCCGCCGAGGTCAGGAAGAACTCCTGCTTCAGCCGAAGTTCCTTGCCCTGGTATGTGGTGTCATCGGGATAAAGCACCCGGGACAACGTCCGCGCCAGCGTCTCTGGTTCCGCGGCTGCGGTGTAATCGCCCCGGTTGAAGCGTTCCAGGTCGAAGTTCGTCGTTCCCTTCGCCCCCCAAAGCCGCAGCGTGTTGGCCCATTTGCCCTGCCAGCCGATGACCGGAGTGTCGAACGCTTCGGCTGTCACCGTTTCCAGCGGATGCCAGATGTCCTTGCCATCGCGGCTTTCGACGTGACCCTTGAACCCGATGGTATAGGCGCTTTCGGGGCGGGCGAACTCCCACGGGTGAGCCTGGGCAAGCCAGTTTTCCGGAGTCTCGATCTGGCGACCTTGGTCAAAGTGCTGTCGGAAGAGACCGTGCTCGTAGCGGATGCCATATCCGTAGGCCGGGCAGCCAAGTGTCGCCATCGATTCCATGAAGCAGGCCGCAAGCCGGCCGAGGCCGCCGTTCCCCAAGGCCGCGTCGGGCTCATCGTCGATCACCGAGCGCAAGTCGACGCCGACCGCCGCCATCGCGTCGTTCGCCGCATCGTAGAGGCCAAGGTTGATCGTCGCGTCTTCAAGGATGCGGCCAATCAGGAATTCCATCGACAGATAGTAGACGCGCTTTTTGTCCTCGGCCCAGGTCCGGCGGGTAGATGCGAACCACGGCTCGACGATCCGGTCACGGATCGCGTGACTGAGTGCCATGCGCCAGTCATGGACGCTGGCATGCGGTGCATCCTTGCCGACCGTGAAGGTCAGATGGCGCAGAATGTCGGCTTGCAGCAGGTTCGGGGTCACGCTCAGGTCGGTCACGGGCTTATCCAGCAAGGTCTTCTCCAGAAGAAGCCTAAGCGCCGCAGGGCGGCGGTCAAGCAGGCTTTCGGCGGCGAGGGTGCGAAATCCACTGTTACCGCAAACATTAAGTCCAGTTAAGTGATTTAAAGCGTTTTGGAAACGTGATTCGCCGAATTTTCCGCCAGATCGGCAGGGATACCGCAGATGCAGCACAGCCCCTTGACGCGGCGACGAAGCTGGGGACCAATTGCAGGCGAAAGGACCCGCACATGACCACACTTTCCGTCCCCGACATGAGCTGCGGCCATTGCAGGGCCACCGTCGAATCCGCCCTTGGATCGGTGCCCGAGGTGGGCGACGTCAAGGTCGATCTTGCCACACGAATGGTCGAGGTGACCGGCCCTGCCCCGGCGGCTACGCTGCTTCAGGCCCTTGACCAGGCTGGTTACCCGGCGTCGGTCGCCTAAAGGCTGGGGCCCGGTTCGATCCTGCTGCCGTCGCTGAAGCGCGACAGGCGGAAGCGGCTCAGGTCATGCCCGACCGGTCGCCCCATCACGAGATCCGCCACCACCCGCCCCATTCCTGGCCCGATGCCGAAGCCATGCCCGCTCATCCCAGTGGCGATGGTCAGGCCCGGGATCGGTGCGTGGTCGACGATGGGAACCACATCGGGCAGGCTGTCGATCATCCCCGCCCAGGCCGACTTGAGCTTCGGACGTCCTAGCGAAGGGAAGGCCTTGGCGAAACTCTCCTGCACTTCAGAAATCGTTGCCCTGTTCGGTGCGGGGTTCAGGATGCGCTGGCGTTCGAACGGGGATTCGCGATCAAGCGCCCAGTGGCGTGGTGTGCCCCATGCGTCCGGAAAGCCTTTCGGGGCCGAAAGCCGAAAGTTCGTCGATCGGAAATCCTTTCTTAGAACAGGGAGATAGACGCCGAAGCTCGCAAGTGCATCACGCCCGATGAAGAAGTCGTGCCGCGCGCCTGGGGCGATGGAATAGCCCCCGTCGGCCCGTCTGCGAAAGGCGAAATCGTCGTCTGCTGCATTGCCCGGAAAGATTTCAGGCATCGGTTCGGTCGCCGCGACCGAGGCCAGCACGGAAAGCTGCGGGATGCTTATGCCCTGGGCCCCAAGAAACAACCGCGACCAGGCCCCCGCCGCAACGACGACATGGTCGCATGCGATGCGTCCCGCTTCGGTCACGACACCGGACACGCGCCCGTCCGCAAGGTCCAGCCCCCGCACGGCACAGGATTCGCGTATCGCCACGCCCATTTCCTCGGCCACCGCCGCCAGCGCCGGAACCGACGCCCAGGGCTCGGCCCGCGCGTCCGAGGCGGTATATAACCCGCCCTTCCATGGCGCCACCGCACCTTTCAGCATTCCCATGGTCTCGGCCGCCGTCAGTAGCCGCGTGTCGAGTTGATGCGCGCGGGAATGTACGGTCCAGGCCTCGAACCCATCGATCTCCCGTTCCGTCTTGGCCAGATAGAGGACGCCGGTCTGCCTGAAGCCCAATCCGTCACCCATCTTCGCTGCAAGCTGCTTCCAGATCGACAGGCTTTCCACCATGATCGGCAGCTCGGCCGGGTCCCTGCCCTGCTGGCGCACCCAGCCCCAGTTGCGGCCCGATTGTTCGCCCGCTATCCGGCCCTTTTCGCAGACCACCACTGACAGGCCCTTTTCGCGCAGGAACCACGCCGTCATCACGCCGATCACCCCGCCGCCTACGACCACGACATCAGCGCTGGGGGGCAGCGTGGCGTTGAACCGAACCGGAGACGCCTCAGTGATCGGAAAGCTCATGCCAGTCGTTCCAGGAGCCGCTGCATGAACTGGTAACCTGCGGTGAATTCTCTCACTTCCAGGTGTTCATCGGGCTGATGCGCCTGGGCAATGTCGCCAGGACCGCAGACCACTGCGGAATAGCCGGCATCCTGGAACTGACCGGCCTCTGTGCCATATGAGACGACGCCAGTTCCGTTCTCGCCGGTGAGCGCACGGGCCAAGGCTTCCGCCTCGCCATCGATTTCCGGTCGCAGGGGCGAGACATCGAAGAACTTCGACAGAAGCACACCCGCCTCTGGGCGCCGCGCCTTGAGTGCAGCATCAAGGCGCAACGCTTCGGCCCGGAAGGCGTTGGCGTGCGCTTCGATGTCATCGTCCGGGACACAGCGCATTTCCACGGCAAACCGGCAGTCCGCGGCCGTGATGTTGTCCGCCGTCCCGCCCTGGATGCGCCCGACATGCAGCGTCGTGAACGGCGGATGGAACCGCGATCCGATCTTGCCACGTGGCGCAGCCTGGATCGCTTCGTTGCGGTCGTTGACCCACTGGATCAGCCTTGCAGCTTCCATGATCGCGGACACGCCCTCGGGCAGCAGCGAGGAATGCACCTCGTATCCTTTCACATGGACGGCGTAGCCGGTCCCACCCTTGTGACCGGTGATCACCTTCATCTGCGATGGCTCACCGATCAGGGCCGCGGACCCGACGGGAAAGACCTGACCTAGGGTTTCAATCATCGGGGGCGCCCCGGTACAGCCAACCTCTTCGTCATAGGACAAGGCCAGTTGCAGCGGGCGGGACACGCCCCGTCGCTGTGCTTCGACCACGGCCCAGACAGCAAGGGCGACATAGCCCTTCATGTCGCAGG
>JBJTSJ010000137.1:0-9376 GCA_046076605.1 Tabrizicola sp. | reverse complement strand
TCGGATGATCGGTGCCGCCGATCACCAGTTGCAGGCCCGACAGACCCGCCCGGTCGCGGAGATGGCGAAAGGCGGAAGTCAGGGTCTCAAGCCGTTTGTAGGTGCCGAACTTGCCCATCGTCACGATCCGCAGGGGCCGGTCGCGGCTGGGGACCAGACGGCGTGCCTCGGTGTCGAAGGTCCCGTGCGGGACAAGCATGACAAGTGCGCGCGGATGACGGCGGGCGAGATCCTGGCGGTAGCTGTCCAGCGTGACGGTCAGGTAGTTCGCCGCCAGAAGCGCGCGGGTGATCACTGCCCCACCAAGCCGCACGAGCCGCTGACGCCAGACCTGCCCTTTAAGTTGAGTCTGATCCAGATCGACGCCGCTGATCAGGTTGTGGGCGATGACGCCAGACGGAACACCGGCCAGGCGGGCCAGCATCGGGGCGCACAGCCCAAGCGCGGCCGGAACCTCGCGGTCACCAAAGCTGGCCATCTGCAGGTTGAAGATGGCGCCATCGGCCCGTTCGGTCTTCAGCGCCGCGACGATCCGCGCGGCGGCAAGCGGAGAGTTGAACGACCAGACCCGCCGGACCCGGACCTTCGGGCCAAGATCAAGCTCTGGCACGCTATGGTCCAGCTGATCGGCCAGGACGACAACTTCGAGAACGTCCGCGCGTGCGGCGAAGGCCTTGGCAAGGTGCAGGCCATATTCGTTCAGGGTCAGGCGGCCCGGAGGAAAGGCCGAGACGAGGGCGATGCGGCGGGGTTCGGCGGCGACAGACATCTGGGGTTCCTTACTGGCCGATGGGGCGTGGTCCCGAAGCCGCTCCGTGCCCTGCGCAGGGCTGAGCTTGTATCCCCAGCCAAGCCCTTCGGTCACGGCTTCGGTCCCGTCTGACTTATGCCCCTGCAGGGCATGTATGTCCTTTGCCCAAAAGGATAGGTTTGAGTCGATTGGTATAGGCAGGTGTTACGGCGCGTGGTCAGCGCCGGCAAATGCCGCCCTGATGGCCGCGCCGGCCGGTTTCATGCGTCCCGCCTGATCGAAGGCGCCAAACTGCGCCTGCAGGCTCTGCACCCAGGGTGAGGCCCCTACTGCGGCAGCGTCGATTTGCGGAAAGTCGTGCAAGGTCCAGACCAGGACGCCATCGGCCTTGTCAAGCTGGCCGAGACGGTCCTGCAGGGCCGTGGCCTGCGTCGCTGGCGATCCGGGGAAGCCTAGGGCAAGCGTGTAGGAGCTTTCGCCGATCTCGGTGACCAGGACCGGCTTGCCTTGCGCGGTACGGCGCACTGCGGCCAGCCGGTCTGCGGTGCCTTCCGGTTCGGCGTAGTCGTGGTAGGACACGGCATCGACCAGATCGACCAGACCCGGCGCGGCATTTGCACTGGACCAACCAATGGTCAGGGGGAGCTGCGGCGCGATGGTGTGTGTCATCAGTGCCATCGTCGTCAGCCAGGCATCGACCAGCCCCGCCCCGTGTCCCGCGCGGTCAAGGTCGGGCTCGTTCTTCAGGTCGACCAGAACCACGGCCGAAGACCCAACAAGAACGGGCAGGACCCGGCGCAGATAGGCCACGTCATCAGCCCAGAGCGCAGGGCGGTAGCCCGGCTTGAGGTCGAAGAGCGTTGGGATCACGGCGATCCCGCGCGCCTTGGCCAGGTCTAGAAAGACTTTCAGGTTCAGAAGGTTGCGCTGTCCCGCCTGGTCCGGGCCAAAGTCGGCCACCGGCAGGAAGATGCGCACGGCATTGCCGTTTATGCTTGCCACCAGATCAAGGTCGGCGGCGATCACCTTGGGGTCGAAGTCCGGCCAGAAGCGGCGCCAGGGCGACCCGGATGGGTAGTAGTTGAACCCGACAAGCCGCGGGATCGTGACGGCGGGGCGTGACCGGGACGGCAGTGCCCTGCTGCCCGTCCGTTCATGGCTGAAGACACGCCAGCCGGTGGTTTCGTTGGTCAGGGTGGTCCGGGCCTCGTCCTGCGCCAGTTCGATCTGGGACAGGGCACCGTCCTTCAGGGCGAAACGGACGGTCGTCGCCTGCGCCGTCACCTGCAGGACCGAGCCGTCGAGATGCAGGAATTGCGGGCGGGCGAGCTGTTCTAGGATGACCATCCGGGTTCCGTTCCGTGCTGCATCCTCGGCGGCAAGCGTGGCGCGGCCTAGGGCCACCGAGGAGAAGTGATCGGCCAGAAGTGCGGTCTCTCCGGTGTCCGAGGCGACGGCGAAGGCGCGCCAGGCCTGGGTCAGGGCTGCGCCGACGCTTGCCGCGTCCTGGGGCGTGAAGTCGCGGACAAGCGGGCGGGTCGGGGCCGCCCAGGACACGGCAAGCGCGGGCACTTCGACCGGGTTCAGCGCGTCGGACAAGTAGCGATAGGTGCGGGTCCGTTCCTGTGCGGCAAGGAACGACAGCGCCGCCATCCAAAGCAAGAGGGCAACCCCGGCGAGGAACCCGGCGACCGCAAGTGCGCGCAATAGAAGGCGGGTCATGGGTTGCCCTCGGGCCCGGCGGCCAGGGCTCGGGCGGCCCGTTGCCATTGGCTGGTAAGGTCCATCAGTCCGAGCGAGGAGGAGACTGTCACCAGACGCAGCTTGCTTGCGGTGCCGAAGGGCAGCAGGAGGTCAACTTCTCCATCGACGATCCAGGCGGTTTCGGTCAGCTCTTCCCCTGCGGCGAAGGTGGCGGTCACCGTAACCTGCACCCCATCGGATAGAGCGTAACCGTCCGACGTCAGGAAAGGACCGAGCCGCAGCCGCGTGGCGTCAATGTCGGGGAGAGCCGCAAGCGCGACCTCTGGAAGGCCAGCGGAGCTTGGCGCCTCGACTGTCAGTGGCAGCGGTTCGGTCAGTTGCCGACCCAGCGTGATGCTGGCCTCGGCCAGGCCGGGAATGTCGCGGGCGATGAAGCGGGCGGCGGCGCTGTCCTGCAGGGCAAATCCGTGGGCGAGGCTGAAGCTGCCGTCGGCATGGCGCAGGATGGCGGTCACCGCTGTCCCGTCGGGTGCGGGGTTGCCGAAGCGGTCGGCAAGGGGTGCCGAGGCGATCACCAGCTCGGACTCCAGCTTTGCGGGTGGCAGGGGACTTTCAAGCCTTGGCCGCAGCGAGGCGATGTCGGCGGTGATGCCAAGCATCGCCTTAGGGCTTTGCCGGTGTTCGACCTCTACCCCCACGAACTGGGTTTCTGCGAGGGTATGGGGTGGGACGAGCAGATCCGCGATGCCGCCAACGGTCCGGGTTTTCGTCACGGCCCCAGCGACCGCCACCTTGGCGGAGGTGCCGTCCGCCACCAGGTTGCCATGCCGGTCCATGGCGATCCCGACCACGTGGCCGGGGTCCCTCCCGGCCACCAGGCTTTTCGGCCCGGCAAAGATGACGACCGCATCGGTCGCCTGCGGCGGTACAAGGCCGACTGCGCTGGTCCATCCGGCCCAGTCGAGGCGTTCCCGGGCACTGGTGCCAGGATCGAAGAGACCGAAAGCATCGGACACCAGTGGGTCGGCCACGGCGGGGGACGCCAGCAGGGCAAGGGCGGCGATCAGATCAGAACAGCGGATCATGGGTCATGCTCGTCACTAGGATGCGCAGATGCGCATAGCCGCTGGCGGGGTCCAGCGGGATCGTCCCGTCCATGGCGCCGGGCAGCGACAGGTCGGGCTCTTGTTCCCGTCCGTTGGCGGTGACTGCTTCGCCGGACAGCTCTGCAACCGGCGTCACCTCGCGGGCAAGCGGCAATTCCAGGCGGAACGGGGCGCTTTGGCCGGGGTAGATGTTGGTGTCGACAAAACCCGTCTCCGCCCAAAGCGGCTTGCCGTCCAAGCCGTAGATCAAAAGGTTGAGGCTGGTGATGCTGGCGGTCTGGGTTCCGGTGTTGACGGCAAGCCCGGTCAGCACCAGCGCGCCGTTTTCGACAGTACTGCGCAGGCCGTTCAGGGCAATGCCACGATAGAGGTGCCGGTCTGTGACCAGCGCCCGCGCCGCAACTGTTGCACCGGTTGGAGGTTCCGAGAACTCCGGCGGGACAAAGAGGCTTGGATCGTATTCGCCCAGCAATTTGGCATCTTGGAGGGACAGAACGCCCTCGAAGTCGATGCGGAACCCGGCGCTTTCGGCGGGCAGAAGGCGATGGCCGTTGACCAGCCCTGCAGTCTCGCGGCCGAGGACCGAGGTCGGGCCGGAAAGTATCCCGTCCAACGTCACATGTGCGGGGTCGGCATCGGCATTGGTCACCAGGCCGATCAGCGCGTAGCGCTCGCCATGCCGCACCAGACGCGCGCCGGACAAGGCAATGCGCGGGCGATCCAGCCGGTCGCGGTGCAGGTCGGTCTCTGGCCGGGGTTGACGGCGACCGACGACGTTCAGCTCCAGGCTTTCCTGTCGCTGCAACAGCAACGGGGTCTGCACCGGTCGCAGCATCGTCGGGACCAGATACCAGCGGTCGTCACGCCGGACAGCCCGGATCGTCAGGTGCTGCTGATGCAGGTCCAGCGCGGTCAGCCAGTCCAGCGTAACCGCATAGTCCGCGATGGCCCCGTCCTGCCGCACCAGCGTGGCAGAGACGCCGGACAGCTTGCCGAACGAGGCCAGAAGCCCGCCGGTCCAGCGCCAGCCAAACTGGACATCCTCGAACCGGCCCCGGGTGGCGGGGTCGAGCCGCGCAAAGGCGGCCTCGTAACGGCGGAAGTCGAGGTCGTCGAAATAGGCTTCGATCACCTCTTCGGGTGGGGTCGGTCGTGTAAGGTTTGCATGCAGCGTCCAGCCCAACATTGCGCCGCCGGTCAGGGCCAGCACAGCAAACCCCGCCACGATCCGCCGGACCGTCTGCGGGTGGGTAAACTCGGCCTCGGCTCTGGCGACGGGACGGAATTCCCCCGGCCTTGCACCGAAAGTCCGGCGTAGCGCCGTGCCAAGGAACACCAGAGCCGCCGCCGCCAGCGCGATGGGGGGCAAAAGCCCCCACATCAGCACATGCAGGGACGGGATGTCCCGGCGCGGCAAGACCTGCGCCAGCGGCGCAATGTCGGGCCTTTCCCAGACCACCAGCCCGTTGCCCAGCCGGTTCAGCCGAGTCCAGCCGGTGAAGTGCAAGAGCGGATCGTAGAAGGCGTCGTTGCTGAAAATGTATTTCAGGCTGTAGCGGTCCGCATTGACAAGGAACTGCCGCAGCGAGCCGAGGCCGGGCACGCCCAGATATTTGGCATTCTCCAGCCGTTCTACAGAGAAGCGCGTGAGGTCGGGCAAGCGGCGGGCCGAGTGGTAATTGCCGTCAACCGACAAGGCCGTGGTCTGGGCGGAGAGGTAAGCGAACTGGTCGCCAAGCCCGAGGGTCAGATAGCGCCAGCGGTCATGTTCGTCTTCGGCCATGAAGCGGGCGACGGGGGCAGGATCGACAAAGTCGGGCTGGGTCGGCTGGATCCGGGGCAGGACTGCTGGCACCACCGCCATGCCCACCATTGCCAGGAAGATGCCGCCGACCAAAAGGCGATGGCTGCCGTTGCCGAAAGACCGGGTGATGATCCGGTGCGCGCGGCCATGCAGCAGGCTGTCGAACATCAGGCCCAGGAATGGCAGGATCAGGATCGTCGCCCAGAAGGTGAAGCGGTCCAGCGTCAGGATATCGAAGGCCCCGCCGAGGATGGCGCGGGGCAAGGGCGTGGTGCCGCCAGTGCCGAGGAGGACGCAAAGAAGGAGCGAGAGCCCCAGAGGCCAGAGGCAGGTGGTTGCGGTCTTGTAGATGGCATAGGGTAGGGACAGGATCGCGACACCCCAGGGAATGACGAAGAAGACCAGCCCAAGGTCCAGCCGTTCCAGAAAACTTTCCCGGCTGCCATGCGGGATCGAGACCTGGGTGATCGGGTCGGTGACGGACCAGTACCAGTAGGGAAACACGGTCAGGACAATCGCCCCGAGCATCAGCGCCGCAAGGGCAACTCCGCGCAGCAGGGCCGGGGCAAAGCGGCCGACGTAGTAAAGCCTGGAGCGGCCTGCGGCGGGCTTGAGCTCGGCCACTGCCTTCAGCGCGTGCAGGCCAAGCGGCAGGATGAACAGGACCCCGCCGAAGATCGTCGTCACATGATGCGCTGCTGTCGTTGCCGCCGAGAAGATCGCGGCCGCCGCGCAGCTTTGCCAGCCGCCGTGGACGATCCAGCGGAAGACATGCGGCAGGCCGTTCAGGAAGATCCCAAGCGAGCAGATCGTCGGCAGCTGCCCGAAAAGATGCACGGTTTCCGAGATCGATGAGGCCAGGACCGCCGCAAGGGCCGCATATCCCGCCGCGCGCGGCGGCACCCAAAGCAGCGAGAAGCGGAAGACCCCGGTGACCAGAAGCAGAAGCCCGCCAAGCTGAACCAGAACGAAGGCCGCGCGCAGGGGCATAAACGTCATCAGCCCCGCGATGGCCATGTGCGTGCCGGGCGGATAGGAGGTGACGGAAAAGCCCGTGTACCAGCGCGGCTCCCAAGGGTCGAACCAGCTGCGGTGGTAGTGGTCGGCAAAGAACATGTGGATGTAGGCGTCGTAGGTGTTGCCGTGGGTGAATGGCAGAAGCCCGCCATGGAACAGCGCCGTGGCGGCCAGAGCGATGAGCAACAGACGCAGTCCGGCGCTGTCTTCGCCTGAATGGGGATTGCTGCGGGTCATGGCGTCCGGGGTCATTTCGGGATGCGGCAGAAGCCGGGACAGAGCCTTGGCCCGACCCAGGACTTCGTGACCCGCCTACCCTGTCAGATCAGGTTCATCTCACGTGCGATCATCGCGGCGTGGGTCCGGTTCCGGGCGTTCAGCTTGCGGCTGAGCGTCTTGACATGCAGCTTGATGGTGACTTCCTGCAGGTCCAGATCGCGGGCGATTTCCTTGTTGGACTTGCCGTCACACAGACCCCGCAGGACATCGGTCTCGCGCTGGCTGAGATTGCCGCCGCCCGTTTCCGCCTGCTGCATGAAGGTGTACGGGGCGTAGATTTCGCCGGCAGCCATGAAGCGGACCGCGCTGACCATCGACCGCGCGGACATGGTCTTGGGCACGAAACCCGCAGCGCCTTCCTTGATCGCCTGTTCGGCCAGCGCACGCGAGGCCGTTCCCGACAGGATCGCCACCGGCCGCCGGTCATTCGCGGCGATCATCAGCTGCAGGCCTTCGAGCCCGTTCATCCCGGGCATGTTGTAGTCGAGCAGGACCAGATCGAAGCTGCCGGATTCGTCTGCCGCGCGGACCGCATCCTGCAAGGTCGGCATGGTCACGACCTCGACCACGCCTTCACTTTTCAGGAACGAGGCCAGGGCCTCACGCACCAGGTCATGGTCATCGGCAATCAGAACACGCATGCCTGAAACTGTGGTCAATCCGGCCGGTCTGGTCAACTGGCGCGGGTGAAGAATGTCTTGCATGTGCATGGCCTGTATTCCGGTCACTGGGTGAGAACTGTCCTGATGCGGGTCTGCCGCTCTCGAAGGAAAATAACGATGATCCAGCTTGCCGTCGCGCCGCCAAATGAGGAGTGAGGGGGCGCAAAGGAGAGGTGAGGACTATACGAAAGGATAGGATTCTATGCGGATGATCGCATGACGGGATCAGAGGATTATGGCACGTATGCTTGTCCGCAATTAGCCCGTATGAGGTCGCTTCATGTTTGCATTCCTGAAACACTCGATTGTCGCAACTGCGGTGGCTGTAATAGCAGCAAGCCCGGTGTTGGCCGAAGATTTGCCCGCGCCGACGGGTGAGATCCTGTTGACGGTTGCCGGGGACTTTCCGGTCAAGAACCAGGGCGACACGGCTGTCTTCGATGCCGAGATGCTGAAGGCCATCGGCGAAGTCAGCTTCCAGACCTCGACCCCCTGGACCGAGGATGAGCAGACCTTTACCGGGGTCTCCCTGCACCGGCTGATGGAACGGCTTGAGATCACCGAGGGTACGCTCAAGGCAACCGCGATCAACGACTATGCGATCGACATCCCGGTGTCGGATGCGGTCGAGGGCGGTCCGATCCTGGCCTATCTGCAGAATGGCGAGCCGATGTCGGTGCGCGAAAAGGGCCCGTTGTGGGTGGTATACCCCTATGATCTGAAAGCGGAATATCAGACAGAGGTGACGTTCTCGCGCAGCATCTGGCAATTGGTCAGGCTGGATCTGGTCGCCAACTGAGCGCCAGGGGTCTACTGGAACACAGCCGGATGAGCGCGGACGACAGCAGCGACACCTACAGCGGACACCGGATTCGGGGTCCGCTGACGCTTGTGCTGGCCGCAACGCTTTCCGGCATCCTGTTGTGCGTGCTGGCCATCTCTTTCCTGGCCAACACTGTCCACCGGGAGATCGACGCCCTGGCGGTGGCGAATTCCGATACGACGCAATGGTCCCTGGTGCAGACCGAGGTCGAGCTTCTGGCCCTGCAGGTCGCCATTCATGCGACCGAGCATCAGGCCGTGCCAGACCTTGCCGAGATTCGAAAACGCTATGACATCCTGTACAGCCGCATTCGGCTGATCGCCGACAGCAAGCAATTCGCCGAACTTCGATTGAAGCCCGATGCCGCCAGAAACCTGGAGCTGATGCAGGCGTTTCTGGACCGCAATGTTGCGGCGATTGACGGGTCGGATGCGGATCTCATCGCGCATCTTCCGCGCATGTTCGACGATGTCGCCTCGGTAAGGGTGGCGGGCCGCGAGCTGTCGCTTCTTGGCGTGCGCTTCTACGCTGCGGATTCGGACGCCAAACGGGAAGGTGTTGCCAGCACTCTTGCCAAGATCGGCTATCTGACGGCTGCCCTTGTGGCAGCACTTCTGGGCGGGCTGGCGATCCTGGTGATCATGTTCCGCCGCAGCACCCGGTCGGAACGCGCTGCAGCTGATGCCCGCAACCGGCTGCAGGAGGTGATCGCGACATCGCTTGACGGCATCATCGCCACGGATGCCCACGGAAGGGTCATCGAATACAACGGTGCCGCCGAACGGGTCTTCGGCTACACGCGTGCCGAAGCCATCGGGCAGGACATGGCCGACATCATTGTGCCGGACCATTTGCGTGCGGCCCATACCGCCGGCATGACGCGCTATCGCCAGACGAAAGAACGACATGTGTTGGGCAAGGGACTCGTCCGCCTTGAAGCGCTGCGCAAGGACGGCACGGTGTTCCCGGTCGAGCTGTCACTCTCCTCGGCCACGTTCAACGGTCGCGAAATCTTCGTGTCGTTCCTGCGCGACATTTCGGACCGGGTCGCCGCCGAGCAGGAGCTGATCCTTGCCCGTGACCACGCCGTCGCGGGAGAACTGGCCAAAGCGCAGCTGCTGGCGGTCATGAGCCATGAGATGCGGACGCCCCTGAACGGCATCCTTGGCACGATCCAGTTGATCGAAGGCACCAGCCCTTCGCCCAAGCAGCGCAAATTCATTGCGGCCA
>JBJTSJ010000136.1:0-4322 GCA_046076605.1 Tabrizicola sp. | reverse complement strand
GCCCTTGCCGCGCGCGAAAAGGGCCTGCCGCTGGTGAACATCGCCCAGCCCTTCGCGTCCTCGGGCATGATGCTGACCTGCCTGGCCGAGACTGGGATCAAGGAGCCGAAGGATTTCGCCGACAAGACCCTTGGCGTCTGGTTCTTCGGCAACGAATATCCCTTCCTGTCCTGGATGTCGCAGCTGGGCCTGAAAACCGACGGCTCGGCCGGCGGCGTGACGGTCCTGAAGCAGGGCTTCAACGTCGATCCGCTGTTGCAGAAGCAGGCGGCCTGCATCAGCACGATGACCTACAACGAATACTGGCAGGTGATCGACGCCGGCATCAAGCCCGAGGAACTGGTGACCTTCAAGTACCAGGACATGGGCGTGGCGACGCTGGAAGACGGGCTCTATGTGCTTGAGGACCGCCTGGCCGACCCGGCCTTCCAGGAAACGATGGTCAAGTTCGTCCGCGCTTCGATGAAGGGCTGGAAATACGCCGAAGAGAACTCGGACGAGGCGGCGATGATCGTGCTGGAAAACGACCAGACCGGCGCGCAGACCGAGGTTCACCAGAAGCGCATGGTGGGCGAAGTGGCGAAGCTCACCGCCGGTTCGAACGGCGCGCTGGACGTGGCGGCTGCCGAAAAGACCGTGGCGACGCTGCTGGCAGGGGGTTCGGACCCGGTGATCACCAAGGCACCGGAAGGCGCCTGGACCAGCATGATCACCGACAAGGCGCTGGCGAACTGATCGCCTGACACTCAAGACAAAGCGCCGCCTTCCGGGGTGGCGCCTTCATTTTGCCCGTCTGTAAAGCTTCACAAATCCTGTAAATCCGTGGCATCAAGGGCCATGCCGCTCTCTGCACTTACCGGAACCAAACTGCGCGACCTGCGTTTGGCCCAGGGCCTGCGGCAGGCCGATGCGGCTGCGCGGGCGGGAATTTCGGCCAGCTACCTCAACCTGATTGAACACAACCGCCGCAAGGTCACTCCGGACGTACTGGAACGCCTGGCCGATGCCCTGTCGATCGATCGTGCTGCCTTGGCTGGCGCTGGGAACGCCGCCTTGGTCGATGACCTGCGCGCCGTGGCAGCGCGCGGGGCGGCGCAGGCGGAACTTGCCCGCTCTGAACCCATGCGGGCAGAGGTCGAGCTGGTCGAGGATTTCGTCGACCGCTTTCCCGGCTGGGCCGGACTTCTTGTCGCCCTGGAGGCGCGCAATCAGGCCCTTGAACGGGCAGTCGCGGCGCTGAACGACCGGATGACGCACGATCCGCATCTGTCGGCCTCGCTGCACGAACTGCTGTCATCCCTTTCGGCCGTCCGCGCCACGGCGGCGATCCTGGCGGAAACGCCAGATCTCGAACCCGAATGGGCCGCGCGCTTTCACCGCAACCTGCATCAGGACAGCGAGCGCCTCGCCGCCGGGGCCGAGGCGCTGGTAGGGTTCCTCGACGCGGGGCAGGGGATCGAAGAACTGGGCATCGCCGCGCCGCAGGAAGAGGTCGAAGACTGGCTGCGCAGCCGTGGCTGGGCAATACCGGATGCCGAGCTGTCAAGCGGGCTTTCATCCGAAATCGCCCAACTCGCCTCGGCCGTCGCGCGCAGCCTGGCCGCGGATCATTTTGCCCGGGCGCACAGCGATGCACTGGTGATGCCCGAGGTACGCTTTGCCCAGGCGCTGGCTGTCCGTGGCCCGGACCCGATGGCGTTGGCCGGAGACTTCGGCACCTCACCCCTGGCGGTCATGCGGCGGTTGGCCACCGTCCCGGACCTGCAGGCCGGTTTGGTCAGTTGTGACGGCTCGGGCACATTGAACTTCCGCAAGCCCGCAACCGGCTTTCCCCTGCCGCGCTTTGGGGCGGCGTGCCCGCTCTGGCCACTCTATGCGGCTCTCGGGCGGCCGATGCAGCCTTTCGACGCGCGTGTGCAGATGGCCGGACAAAGCGACCGACGTCACCGGGTCATTGCCTGGGCCGAGACCAGGCATCCCCAGGGTCTGCGCGGCCCTGAACTGCGCGAGGCCGCGATGCTGATCCTGCCCGATGAGGGGACGGGGCCGGTCCTGCGGATCGGCTCCAGCTGTCGGGTCTGCGCGCGCGGCGATTGCCCGGCTCGGCGCGAGCCGTCGATCCTGGCGGCCGAGGGGATTGGCCAAGCCCGCAGCCTTTGACATGCAACGCGGTTTCCGCCGATAGTGTTGGGAGGGCGACCCAAGACCGCCCGGGGGGAAGCATTGGCCGCACATGTCCTTCTGATCGAGGACGAGCCGAACATCGCCGAGGCGATCCGGTTTATCCTGTCGCGTGACGGCCTGCGCGTCAGCCATGCCGGTGACGGTGCCTCGGCGCTGGTCCAGATCCGTCAGGACCTGCCTGATCTCGTCATCCTTGACCATATGCTGCCCGGCATGTCGGGGCTGGAGGTGCTGACCGCGCTCCGCGCCGACCCCGCCTGTCGCGATCTCCCGGTGATGATGCTGACCGCGCGCGGACGCGACCGCGAGATGGCCGAGCGGGCCGGGGCAGACCGGTTCATGACCAAGCCCTTCTCGAATGCCGACATCCTGGCCGAGGTTCGCACTATGCTGGTCCAACACGGACGGGCCCGGTGATGCGACGCCCCCGGCGCCCGCTGTTCCTGGCCCGGGCCCCCTACCGTCGCCGCCGTCTGCGCGACGCGGCGCGGCTGTTGCCGGTCATCGGCTTGTTCCTGCTGCTTTTGCCGCAGCTCTGGACAACGAACGCCGGGGTGGCCCTGTCGGCCAATGACGTGATCTACTTCTTTGCAGTCTGGCTGTGCCTGATCCTGTTGGCCGCCGCCTTCGCCCCTGGCCTTAGAAAAGGTGACGGCACCGACGAGGACGAAGACTGACATGCCGTTCAATCTGCTCGTCCTGTCCTGCCTGCTTTATGTGGTGTTCCTCTTTGCCGTAGCCTTCGTGGTCGAACATCCCGCGGCGCGCGGGCGTCTGGGGTTCTTGCGCTCTCCGCTGGTCTACACCCTGTCCTTGTCGATCTACTGCACCGCCTGGACCTTTTACGGAGCGGTTGGCTATGCTGCGCGCTCGGGGCTTGAGTTCCTGACCATCTATTTCGGGCCGACGCTGGTCTTCATCGGCTGGTGGTGGCTTCTGCGCAAGCTGGTCAGGATCGGGCGCAGGCACCACGTCACCTCGATCGCCGACCTGATCTCCTCGCGCTATGGCAAGTCGAACGCCCTGGGCGTGATTGTCACGATCATCATGGTGGTGGCCGCCACGCCATATATCGCGCTGCAGCTGCAGTCGGTGGTTCTGGCCTTCGGCGTGTTTGCCTCCGCTGCGCCCGATGACGCGCGACCGCTGGATCCGGCCCAGATCGCCGTCTGGGTCGCTGTGGGCCTGGCCGCCTTCACGATCCTATTCGGCACCCGCAATCTCGACGCCCGCGAACAGCACCACGGCATCGTCACCGCCATCGCGGTCGAGGCGGTGGTCAAGCTGGTGGCCCTTGTGGCCGTCGGCAGCTTCGTCGTCTGGGGCATTGCGGGCGGCGTCTCCGAGGTGATCCAGCGGATCGACGCCGCCGATCTGTCGGCCTGGCAGGTGCAACCCGGGCGCTGGACCGGGCTGATCTTCCTGTCTGCCGCCGCCGTGATCTGCCTGCCGCGGATGTTCCAGGTCATGGTGGTCGAGAACGAGGACGAGGGCCACCTAGCCAGTGCCAGCTGGGCTTTCCCTCTGTACCTCCTGGCGATGAGCCTGTTCATCGTGCCCATCGCCGTCATCGGCCTTGAACGGTGGCCAGAGGGGGCCAACCCGGACATGTTCGTTCTGACCCTGCCGCTGGCCGAAGGGCAGGGAACCTTGGCGATGCTGGCCTTCCTCGGCGGGTTCTCTTCGGCGACCTCGATGGTCATTGTCGAATCGATCGCGCTGGCCACGATGATCTCGAACCACGTCATGATCCCGCTATGGCTCCGCCTGCGCCCTGGGGCCGCCGCCGAGGATGACCTGCGCCAGGTCGTCCTTATGGCGCGACGGTTGGCCATCGCGGCGGTGCTGGCCCTTGGCTACGGCTACTACCATGTCTCGGGCGGATCAGCCGCATTGGCAGCCATCGGGCTGATAGCTTTCCTCGGCGTGGCGCAGGTTCTGCCCGCGATGATCGGCGGTATCTTCTGGCGCGGCGCGACCCGGGTCGGGGCGATGCCGGGCCTCTTGACCGGCCTGACGGTCTGGGCCTTCACGTCCTTCCTGCCCTCCTTCGGCCCGGGTGCTGCGCTCTCGGTCGAGGTCTTCAGCCAAGGTGCCTTCGGCCTGTCCTGGCTTCGCCCGCACGCCCTGTTTGGCAC
>JBJTSJ010000135.1:0-2749 GCA_046076605.1 Tabrizicola sp. | reverse complement strand
TCGGCGTCGCGGAAAAGGTCGTTCAATGCTGGGCCCGGGTCCACCTTGCGGTCGGCCTGGGCCAGGTGGCCAAAGCCTTGCGCGCGAGGGCCGATGGCCTGGGCTACCTCGAAGGCGGGTGCATCCTGGCGCGCCATGGACAGAAGCGCGTCGATCTGGGCGTAGAGCGTCCGCGCGGTTTCGGCCGTGCCGCCGCCGCCGGTCGCGACCAGGACGGAGGGTACGTCTCCGCCGGTTCCGGTCCGCTGGCCGGTCGGGCGGTAGATCCAGCCTGCGGGCACGATTGAGCGGGCGGCAAGGCTGGCGGTTGGTGGCAGCCAGTGGTCTTTCGGATTGGCGATGACGACAAGGTCCCAGGGTCTGCCCTCGGCCAGGCTAAAGCGATGCAGCTGGTCGTCTGGTGTCTCACGCAGGACAAGGGCCAGGGGCAGGCCAAGCTGTTCGATCCCCGGCACGGTGATGGTGTCGAGGACCAGAATGCCGGCTTTGGTCGCAGCCGCTGCCTTGGCCATCTGGTCGCGATCCTGCACCTGCACCGTGTCGAAGGCGGCGATTGCCCGGGGCTCCAACCCTTCGGGCGCTGCGTTGCTGATCAGGTGCAGTTGCTGCCCGGGTGCCAGGGCGCGCAGGCGCAGGGCGATGGTGGCGGACCGTCGCAGGTGCCCCAGACCGGACTTGCTGGTGGCGAGAAAACAGATGTCAGAGGCGGACAAGACGGGTCTCCGCGGGTGGTGCCTCGGGGGACTTTGGCGCGCGTCTGCGGGTGGAGACAAGCCGGGCGGACGGCAGATCCGGGTCATATGCCCCAAGGCGGCCCTTGCGCTTCGGTCGCAGGCCAGTCCGGCTGGCCCGTCCCCCGCGCCGACCGAAGAGTGCGGCTTGGCGTCAGGCCGTAGCGCATCCGGTACATCTGCGAGAAGCGACCGAAATGGCCGAAGCCCCATTTCAGCGCCACCTCGGTGACCGAGCCTTCGCCCGCCACCAGCGCCTCATGCGCCTTCTGCAGGCGCAGGTCGCGCCAGAAGCCAAGCGGCGAAGTCCCACGGTGGTCGCGGAACGCCAGTTGCAGCCCGCGAACCGAGATGCCTGCGGCCTGGGCCACGTCCTCGACGGTGATCTGGTCGGAAAGATGCGCCTCGATATAGCCCTCGGCCAGCCGCAGGTGGCGGGGACGCGGCAGCGCCCGGCTGCGGCTCAGGTCGGCCGCGTAGTCATGGCGGCTGGCCTCCAGAAGGCCCGCCATCAGCGTGGCCTCGACCTGCCGCGCCAGCATGCCTTGCCCCAGCGGGCAAGCGCCCTGGTCGGCCTCGGCAACGAGATAGAGGAGCAACCGGCGGAGGGCGGCGCCAGCCCCACTGGTCACGTCCAGGGGGCCGTCAAAGCTGATCGGGCGGTCGACGCTGTGGCCAAGCTGGGCAGCAAGATGGGCCATCAGCGCCTTACGGTCGATCTGGAGGAGAAGCTGGCCGGTGCCTTCCTCCCAGATCATCGTGGTTTCCCGGTGCGGGTTCAGCACTGCAGCCTGGCCCCGGTCGGACAGGTACTGCGCCTTGCCGTTGACCACTACGGCCCGGCCCGAGAGCGGGATCTGCACGAGGTAGAAGGTTTCCAGCGCGCCGGGCGCGATCAGTGTGCGCGCGCCATATTCGATGTAGTTCAGGCTAAGGCCTGTGCCCGCCAGGTGGTGGTGCCGCGCGTCAAGCGTTGCGCCCTTGCCGATCGTTTCCAGCCGGTGCGGGCAGAAGACTGCAGCGACCTTGTCGCGCGCCTCGTCCAGATCGCGCGAGGCAAACAGCGCATGGGCGGCCAGGGGCCGCGCGCCGTTCAGTGCCAAAGGGCCTTGCAGCATTGCCCGCATCCCACGTCGCCAGAGGGGACAGGGTAGCATGGCGGGGCCGGGGGCGGGCGCTTTGTCACAGATTTTTTCGTTTTCCGGATAGTGGCCTCGCCCGGCGGATAGCGCGGTGCCGCCATGGGGCGGAAACTCTTTCAAGTTTCAAGGAACAGGAGAGATTGATGCGCGGATTGCAGGGCAAGGTGGCGATCGTGCCGGGAGGGGTGACCAAGATCGGGCAGGCCGTCGTGACGGCGTTTGCCGAAGCGGGTGTGCGTGTGATGGTCGCCGATATCGTCGATGCGCCGCCTGGGATGCTGTCTGATTCGGTTGCCTTCCAGCGCTGCGACCTGCGGTCGGATGCCGAGATCACGGCGCTGGTACAGGCCACCAAGGCGCGCTTTGGCCGGGTGGATTTTCTGGTCAACGTGGCCTGTTCCTATTTGGACAAGGGGGCTGAGACCTCGCGCGCCGAATGGCTGGAGGCGCTGGATATCAACCTGGTCGGGTCGGTCATGCTGATGGAGGCCGCGTTGGCCGAACTGAAGGCGACGAAGGGGGCCATCGTGAACTTCGGGTCGATCTCGTCCCGCGTGGCGCAGACCGGGCGCTGGGTCTATCCGGTGTCGAAGGCCGCGATCCTGCAGCTGACGCGCAACCAGGCGATGGACCTCGCGCCGCATGGCATCCGGGTGAATGCGGTCAGCCCGGGCTGGACCTGGTCGAACATCATGGACCAGTTGACCGGCGGCAACCGGGCCAAGACCGATGCCGTGGCAGCCCCGTTCCACCTGCTGGGCCGGGTCGGCAACCCCGAGGAGGTGGCGGCGGCCGTCCTGTTCCTGTGTTCGGACGAGGCGAGCTTTATCACCGGCACCGATATCCGCGTGGACGGCGGCTATACCGCGATGGGCC
>JBJTSJ010000134.1:0-4063 GCA_046076605.1 Tabrizicola sp. | reverse complement strand
CCGAACCTTCACCACCACATCGCCGAAGGCCGGAGCCTTGAGTCCCACCTGTCCCAGGTGAAGGGAGCGGGGGCCGGAGAGGATGACGGCATGGGTGTCCACGTATTCGGCCTTTTGAATCAGACGCGGATTCCGCGCCTTGTGTCAGTCTAGACTTACAGTTTTGGATGTCAAATTAAATGGACACTTTTTCGGCATCCAAGGAAACAGAACGCAAAAGAATCGCGTTGTTACCCGCGCAGCGCCGTCACCGCCGAGGTGACATAGGGCCGATCCCCCGGTCGCATCCGTACATCCGTGAAACCGGTTGCACGCAGCAGGCTGCCGATCTCCTCCGCTGACCGGGTCCGCCCCGTCCGCATCGCCAGGGTGTAGATGGCGAAATACACATCGGTCGCGGGGTCGGGACGGTCCCCGCCGGACATGGGTTCCGACACCAGGATCATCCCGCCGGGCGGCAGGGCCGCATGAACCTTGGCCAGCAGCGCGGCCACCGTCGCGTCGTCGTGGTCGTACAGCACCCGGATCAGGCTGATCGTATCTGCGCCCACTGGCAGCGGATCGGTGCGGAAGCTGCCGGGATGCAAGGTCAGCCGGTCGCGCAGCACGCCCGGCACGCCCGCCAGCACGGCGGCCATGTCGAACAGAGACAGCGTCAGGCCCGGATGGGCCCTGCCAACCTTGGCCAGGAAGGCCCCCGTGCCCCCGCCCACGTCCAGAAGATGCCGCCGCTTCGACAGGTCCACCAGCCGCAGCGTGTCTTCGGCCACCAGCACCTGGCTTTCCGCCATCAGGCGGCTGTAACGCGCCGCCAGCCCGGCATCCTCTTGCGCCAAGGGCCCGAAGACATAGGGCCAGAACCCGGCCAGCTCCGTCTCGGTCTGGCCCCGGAAAAACGCAAGCGGATCAGTGAGATCGCGGTACAGCACATGGTGATGCCGCACCATCGGCTCCAGCCCCGGCACGGTCAGGAACGCAGCCCCTCGGGGCGCGAGGTGCCAGCGGCCCTTGCGCTCAACCAGCAGCTTCAGCGCCGCCCCGGCCCGCAGCAATACGACCAAAGGCGCGGGAGGGATCGCGCAATGCCGCGACAGATCCTCGGTCGTCTTCGCACCCGAGGCGAGAACATGCAGCACCCGCCCCTCGACCAGCGCAACCAGGGCCTGCGACTGGACAAAGCCCGAGAGGATGGAAAACAACTCCTCCCCCTCGCGCCTCGCCTTCCAGCGCAGGCCGGGGATGCGGGAGGCCAGCCGATGGAACGCAGCTGACATCGCCAGGCGGGTGAGAAACCCCAGCGCCTCGGGCCGCGCAGGCGGCGGACGCGGCTCGGCGTTCACCTGGCGGTCTCGGGCAGGACGGTCATCTTGCGCGCATAAGCGGTGACAAGACCCGCCAGCATCGCCTCACCGGGGCAGGAGGGAATCGACGCAATCGCCCCCGCCAGGATGTCCTTCATATGCGCCAGCGCGCCCTCGACGCCCATCTGGGCCACGGCATTGGGCCGCAGGTGCGCGGCGTCCTGCCCGGCCGGTTTCCCCGTCTGGTCGCTGGTCAAAAGCGCGTCCTTCAGGTCGTCCGCCACCTGGAACGCCGCCCCGATCCGGTCGCCAAGTTCACCCCAGGGCTCGGCCTCTTGCCCTGCCGCGACGGCCCCCATCTGGGTCGCCGCGACGAACAAGGCCGCCGTCTTGGCCCGGTGGTAGGCCAGCAGGTCCACCTTGGATTCACTCTCCCAGGCCTGCCCGGCGCAGATGCCGAAGGGCGCGCCGGTATGCCGCGCCAGGGCCCCGGTCAGGGCCAGCGCCCGGTCGGGGGCAACATGGCCCGCCCGCGCAAGCACTTCAAACGCAAGGACAATCAGGCTATCGCCCGCCAGCACCGCCAGCGGCTCGGAAAACGCCCGGTGCAGCGTGGGCTTGCCCCGGCGCAGATCGGCATCGTCGAAGGCGGGCAGGTCGTCATGCACGAGGCTTGCGCAATGGATCATCTCCAGCGCCACCGCCGCCGCCGTCGCGATCTCGGGCCGGTCGTCGCCGCAGGCCGTGGCAACAGCGAGCAGGATCGTCGGCCTGATCCGCGCCCCACCCGGGAACACCGCATAGGGGATCGCCGCCGACAACTTGGGTGGGACATCCTTGCGGTTCAGGGGAGCCAGGCTGTCGTGCA
This sequence comes from Tabrizicola sp., assembly GCA_046076605.1. Taxonomy (GTDB): domain Bacteria; phylum Pseudomonadota; class Alphaproteobacteria; order Rhodobacterales; family Rhodobacteraceae; genus Tabrizicola. The sequence continues at coordinate 1,894 of JBJTSJ010000134.1, read as the reverse complement.
GGGCCTTCTCGATACGGTCGGCGAACGGCATGGGCGCACTCCTGAAGCCTGTCGATTCAGTTTGGCATTGCAGCTGGCATGTGTAAACTTGAATTTACACTGATTTGTCATCCGGAACTGACAAGAGGTTATCCCCGATGCCGTCCCGCGACCTCAAAGGCCAGTTCCGCGCCGTGGTGATCGGCGCCGGGATGGGGGGCCTTGCCGCCGCGATCCGGCTTGCCGCCGGGGGCTGCCGGGTGACCGTGGTGGAGGCCGCCGAAACCCCCGGCGGCAAGGCCCGCGCCCGCGCCACGGACGCCGGACCCGCCGCGATGGGCCCCACTGTCCTGACGCTCAAATCCGAGGTCGACGCCCTTTTCGCCCTTGCAGGCACCACCACCGAGGCCGAGGTCGCCATCACCCGCCTCCCCCGCCTCGCCCGCCACTGGTGGCCGGACTCTGGCCCGCTCGACCTTTTCCCCGACGCTGAGGCCAACATCGAAGCGATCCGCGCCTTCGCGGGCGAGCCTGAGGCGCAAGGCTTCGCCCGCTTCGACACCGCCGCCCGCGCCCTTTACGACGCCTTCGAACACCCGGTCATGCGCGCGGCCAAACCGAACCTCCCGGCCATTGCCCGAACCACCCTTGCCCAACCGAAACTCTGGCCCGCCCTCCTCCCCGGCATGACCCTGGACCGCTGGCTGAAGCAGTTCTTCCACGACCCCCGCCTCCGCCAGCTGTTCGGCCGCTACGCGACCTACGTCGGCGGCCGCCCTGCCCATACGCCTGCCGTCCTCTCCCTCGTCTGGCAGGCCGAAGCCCAAGGCGTCTGGGCCGTCACCGACGGCATCCAGGCCCTCGCCGCCGCCCTCGCACGTTCAGCCGAAGCCCTTGGCGTCCGTTTCCACTACGCCACCAAGGCCCGCCGCATCACCCGCCAGTCCGGCCGCGTCAGCCTGGTGGAGACCGACCAGGGCCACCACTCGGCCGACATCGTGGTCTTCAACGGCGACCCGCGCGCCCTGACCGACGGCCACCTCGGCGACGCCGCCCGCACCGCGCTGAAGCCCCCGGGCAAACCCAGCCTCTCGGCCTGGGTCTGGTCCTTCGCCGCCACGCCTCAAGGCCCGCGCGCCGAAGACCTCCTCCACCACAACCTCTTCTTCACCGCCGACCCGCTGGCCGAATTCGGCCCCATCGGCAAGGGCCGGATGCCCGTCAGCCCCACCCTTTACCTGAACGCCCAGGACCGAGAGCTTGGCACCACACCCCCGACCGAACGCTTCCAGATCATCCTGAACGCCCCCGCCAACCGCCCCGAGCACCCAGACGAGGACCGCACATGTCACGACCGCACCTTCCCCGCGCTGGAGCAAATGGGCCTGACCTTCTCGCCCCCGCCGGGGCCGGAGGCGCTTACCCGGCCCAGGGACCTGGCCCAGCGCTTTCCGGCCAGTCAGGGAGCGATCTATGGCGCCTCGCCCGAAGGGACGCTGGCGGCGTTCCAGCGCCCGGTGGCGCGGACAGGGCTGCCGGGGCTTTACCTCGCGGGGGGCGGAGTGCATCCGGGGGTGGGGGTGCCGATGGCGCTTCTCTCCGGCAAGCAGGCCGCCTTACAGGCGCTGCAGGACCTGACTTCTCCCTCCCCGTCGGGCCGGACGGTTACGCCTGGTGGTATGTCGACGGCATCTCTGACGACGGGACAAAAGCCGTCTCGGTGATCGCCTTCATCGGGTCGGTCTTCTCGCCCTGGTACAAATGGTCAGGCCGACGCGAGCCCCAGAACCACTGCTGCCTGAATGTGGTGACCTCGGGCCTGAACGGCCGCTTCACGATGACCGACCGGGGACGATCCGCGCTGACGCAATCTCCCGACCGGCTGCAGATTGGCCCCTCGTCGGTCACCTGGACC
>JBJTSJ010000133.1:0-5102 GCA_046076605.1 Tabrizicola sp. | reverse complement strand
GAACGGCATGAAGAACCCCAACGCCGCGCTGGCCGGGTCCTATGACTTCATGCACATGATGGGGCATGTGAGCCTGGGGCTGATGTGGACCCGGATGGCGAAGGCCGCCTATGACGCGCTGGATGCGGGGGCCGCGGACCGCGACTTCTACGAGGCGAAGATCGCGACCGGGCGGTTCTACATGGCCCGGCAGCTGCCCGCCTGCGCGATGCACCTGATGCGGATCGAAAGCGGGGCCGACACCGTGATGGCGCTGACGGCCGAGGCGTTCTAGGCTTTGTCCTTCGGGACGGGCCCAGCGGCCCGCCCGCCAGTCTTGGGAGGGACGGCATGAAGCTTTATTCGTTCGGTGAAAGCGGCAACGCCTATAAATGCGCCCTGGCGCTGGAGATGGCGGGCCTGGACTGGGAGCCGGTCTTCGTCGACTTCTTCAAGGGCGAGGCGCGGTCGCCGGAGTTCAAGAAGATCAACGAGATGGGCGAGGTGCCGGTCCTGGTGGACGGGGACCTGACGCTGACGCAATCGGGGGTGATCCTCGACTACATCAGTTCGAAGACCGGCAAGCTTGGGGGTCGTTCGGCGGCGGAGCGGCGCGAGGTGCTGCGCTGGCTGTTCTGGGACAACCACAAACTTTCCACCGCCATCGGCACGACCCGCTTCCTGATGAATTTCCTGCCCCCGGAGAAGCGCCCCGAGGCGGTGATCCCTTTCCTGCAAGGGCGCCTCAAGGCCGCCTACACCGTGCTGAACGACCATCTTGCGGACCGGACCTGGGTCGCGGGCGACGCCTTCACCATCGCCGACCTTTCCTGCTGCGGCTACCTCTACTACCCCGAGCCCTACGGTTTCGACCGCAAGGACTGGCCCCATATCGATGCCTGGCTGACCCGCATCTCTGCGCTGCCCGGCTGGAAACATCCCTATGACCTGCTGCAGCGGGCCTTCCCCGCATAAGGAGACCACGATGACCGAAGCTTACATCTACGACGCCGTCCGTTCCCCCCGCGGCAAGGGTCGCCCTGATGGGTCGCTGCATGAACTGACCTCGGTTGCGCTGTCGGCCAAGGTGCTGAACGCGGTGAAGGAGCGGAACGGGCTAGAGGGCCACGTGGTCGAGGATGTGATCTGGGGCAACGTCACCCAGGTTGGTGAACAGGGCGGGTGCCTCGCGCGGTCGGCGGTGCTGGCCAGTGACCTTGACGAGCGCATCCCCGGGCTGGCGATCAACCGGTTCTGTGCGTCGGGCATGGAGGCCGTGAACCTTGCCGCGAACCAGGTGAAGGGCGGGGCGGGCCATGCCTATATCGCGGGCGGGGTCGAGATGATGGGGCGGGTTGCAATGGGGTCGGACGGGGCGGCGATTGCGGTCGATCCGGGGCTGGCCATGAAGACCTACTTCGTCCCGCAGGGCATTTCGGCGGACATCATTGCCACCGAATACGGGTTCACCCGCGACCAGGCGGATGCCCTGGCGATGGAATCCCAGCGCCGGGCGGCGGTGGCCTGGTCCGAGAACCGCTTTGCGAAGTCGGTTCTGACCATCAAGGACCAGAACGGCCTGACCATCCTTGACCGCGACGAATACATGCGTCCGGGCACCGACATGCAGGCGCTTTGCGCCCTGAAGCCCGCGTTCAAGGACATGGGCGAGGTGATGCCGGGCTTCGACAAGGTAGCGATGATGAAGTACCCGCATCTGGAGCGGATCAACCACATCCACCACGCCGGCAACTCGTCGGGCATCGTGGACGGGGCCGCCGCCGTGCTGATCGGCAGTGCAGAATTTGGCCGCGCGCATGGGCTGAAACCCCGCGCGCGCATCCGGGCGACGGCCAAGATCGGGACCGATCCGACGATCATGCTGACGGGCCCGGTCCCGGCGACGCAGCAGATCCTGAAGGATTCGGGCCTGCAGATCGGCGACATCGATCTGTTCGAGGTGAACGAGGCTTTCGCGAGCGTGGTGCTGCGCTTCCAGCAGGCCTTCGACGTGGACCCGGCTTTGGTCAACGTCAACGGCGGGTCGATCGCCATGGGCCACCCGCTGGGGGCCACCGGCGCGATCATCGTCGGCACCCTCCTGGACGAGCTGGAACGGCAGGACAAGGCGATGGGCCTGGCCACCTTGTGCATCGCGTCCGGCATGGGCGCGGCCACGATCATCGAGCGGGTCTGAGCGAAATGGGCGGCGCGGTTGACGTTAACGTCATGCAGAGAATGCAACCCCGCGTTGATGTCGTTTTCCGGCGCCCGCTTGTCGCAAACCTACGCCGTCCAAAGGGTGATTCTTCCAAGATGAACGCATATCCAAAACGTTTTGGGGACTCCCGAAGTGCAGTATTCTCAAGTTCACGCCTTTATGACGACCCGGGCAGAGCAGATGCTCTCTGGCGCGTTGGACGCCCTGGCGGACAGCTATGTCTACCCGATGCCCGTCTATCTGCGGGATCAATCTCTGGTTGTCACCTCACCCGAGCGGGCCTGCGCGATGCTGTGCCTGCAACGCTTGTCGATGATCCGGCGCAAGGTGGTTGCACTGCGCCCGACGATTGTGGCCGTCGACCTGCCGCGCAATGGCCGGTTTCGGGTCTGGGTCGACTGGCTGGAACTGGCGATCCCGGCCGAGGGCACGGGCCGGTCATCGGCGGTCTACTATTGTTCGGAAGGGCCGTCGGGCCTGAAGATCGAGATGGTCGCCTACACGCAGCTTTCGACGCCGGAACTGCAACCGCAATTCGCAGCTCTCGCCGTTTCCGCCTGAGGCCGGACCCCGTCCGGTTCGGCACTGCCAAACCGGAAGGAGGACCCCGATGCCCGTGATTGACCCCGCCAAGGTGCCGGTGAAGACCGGCTCGATCTACCCCGAACCCTATGCCAGCATGATGCAGGGCCGGTCGTCCCTGCGGCTGGGCGAGTCGGGCGGGTTGACCCAGTTCGGGGTGAACCTGGTGACGCTGGGGCCCGGCGCGCTGTCGTCGTTGCGCCACTGGCATCGGCACGAAGACGAGTTCGTCATGGTGACCGAAGGCGAATGCACCCTGGTGCAGGACGCGGGCGAAACCGTGATGCGGCCCGGCGACTGCGCGGCCTTTCCGGCGGGGTCCACGGACGGGCACCATTTCATCAACCGCACTGACCGGGTGGCACGGTTCCTGGTCGTGGGCACCAAGGCCCCGCGTGAGGTGGCGACCTATTCGGACGTGGACCTGCGGGTCGAGATCGAGGGTGGAAAAGCGCGGTTCACCTACAAGGACGGCAGCGACTGGACGGGGCCGAGATGAACCCGTTGTCGATCTATCAGGACGCGCTGAATGTGGTGTCCGGGGCCGTGGTCGCGGGCGACTTTGTCCGCTATGCGGCGCAGATCGACCTGCCCTATCTTGTGCACACCGAAACCGCGCGACTTCTGGTGTCGACGGTCGATGACCTGCGCCCGACCTTCGACGCCCTGCACCAGACCCTGCGCGACAAGGGTGTCACCCATTACGAACGCGTGGCGCGCGCAGCGGATTACGTTGACCGCGACCGGATCGAGGGCTGGCACCACACCCATCTTCTGTCGCATGGCGAGAGGCTGAACCTGCCGCATGCCTCGCGGCACACGCTGGTCCGGCGGGAAGGTGTCTGGCTGTTCTCGGAGGCCCACTACGCGATGCGGGCGGACCGCTGGCCGGTGACCCGCGAGGTGCTGGAAGACCAGTTCGGCCTGATCGTGGGTGAGGACAGCGGCGCATGATCGTCGATCCCGCCACCGCGCCCTTAAGTGGCGAAAAGGGTCTGCGGACCTTGCACCTGTCGGTCGCGGGCGGGCTGACGCAGTTCGGCGCCTATCTTGACACTCTGGACCCGGGCGGCTGGTCCAGCCATCGGCACTGGCATTCCGCCGAGGATGAGTTCATCTACCTTCTGTCGGGGACAGCGACCCTGCGCGACGACAGCGGAATGACGGATCTTTTCCCCGGAGACGCCGTCTGCTGGCGTAACGGGGACCCAAATGCCCACCACCTGACCAACCGTGGCGAGGTGCCCGCGCGCTGGCTGATTGTCGGTTCGCGCTGCAAGGGCGACGTTTGCACCTACCCTGACGACGGTCGCCGCCTGATAAACGGCGAGACGACCTGGCAGATCGTCGCCGCCGACGGCAGCGTGCTGAAAGGCGGTGAGCTTCCGGCCGAGCTTTTGAACCTCCGCGCACCCTGGGGCAGACCCTTCGACGGAACGCCGAAGCCGAATGTCCTGCGCGCGGGGTCCGTCCCGGGCGAAGGCCCGCCGCCTGCCTCGCAGTCTCCGTTTGACGATCTGGGCGAGTATCTCGCCCATCCCCTGTCCGATGCGGGCGGGCTGACCCAGTTCGGCGCCTTTACCGAAACGCTGATGCCCGGTGCGCGGTCGGGCCAGCGGCACTGGCATTCGGACGAGGATGAGTTCCTGTTTACGCTGGACGGCGTGGTCACGTTGCATGAAGACGACGGCGCACGGGACCTGCCGCCCGGCACCTGTGTCTGCTGGCCTGCTGGCGTGGCCAATGCCCACCAGTTGGAAAACCGCACCTCTGACCCCGTTACCTATTTCGTCGCGGGCTCCCGCCTGCCCGAGGACGAGGTGACCTATCCCGACATTGACCTTCACTACTCCCGGAAAGCGGGCCTCCGCACCTTGTCGCACAAGGACGGCACCCCCTACCCCGGCTGGCCCAAGGAGACGAACCGATGACCGATTTCACCATGACCACCGATGCCGATGGCGTCGCGACAATCACCTGGGACGTGACGTCCAAGTCGATGAACGTGATGTCGACCGAAGCCTTCATGCATCTGTCCGGCCTTATCGACCAGGCGCTGGCGGACGCGTCGGTGAAAGGGGTCATCATCACGTCCGGAAAGAAGGATTTCGCCGGGGGGATGGACTTGAATGTCATCGCCCAGATGCGGGCCGGGGGCGCACAGGCGATCTTTGACGGCGTGATGGGGATGCACCAAGTCCTGCGCAAAATCGAGCGCGCGGGGATGGACCCGAAGACTCTGAAGGGAGGCAAGCCGATCGCGGCCGCCCTGCCCGGCACCGCGCTGGGGATCGGGCTGGAGCTGCCTTTGTCCTGCCAC
>JBJTSJ010000132.1:0-24022 GCA_046076605.1 Tabrizicola sp. | reverse complement strand
CTGGGTGACGTAGTCCAGCGCGATGCCCTGCTCCTCGGCCCAGAGGGCGAAGGGGCGTTCAAAGGCCGCCCAGCCGGAGGAGGCGTATTTCTTCGAAGTGCCGCTCAAGCGGGCGTAGTCCATGTGGGGGTAGCGGGGGCGGGAGAGGAGCGGCGAGGCATGCGGGATGCGGGGGGCGTCGTCGTGCCAGCGGACGAAGCCCGTGGCCCAGGGGCGAAGGAGGCTGACTTCGGCGGCGAAGTCTCCTCCCGTCGGGCCGCAGAGGCCCTGGTAGTGGTTCGAACCGCCCCAGTCGTTGTAGGCGCACCAGGTTCCGGTGGCGAGGATGAGGGCCAGTTTCGCAGTGGGCTGGGCCGGTTTCAGGACGAAGAGTCCTTGGAAGCTATGGCCGTCGATGGTGAGGGTGACCGTGTAGACGCCGGTGGGCCAGTGGGCGGGGATGTCTTGTTCGAAAGCGATGGGCCAATTGCAGCCTTTGACCGAGCAGTCGGGGGGCGTGGGGGCGAAGCTGGTCGGGACGGTGGTGTCGAGGAGGGTGTTGGGGGTGAGGCCGTCGCGGGCGATCGTCAGGCGGGCCGTGGGGGCCGAGGACATGGCGTGAAGGCGCAGGGTGTCCCCCGGGCGGTAGCTGAGCGCACCTGTGTAGCCCCAGACCTGGGGGCGGGTCGGGTCGTTCGAGGCGACCTCGTAATAGTGACCGGTGACCGGGTCGCCGTCGTCGTAAGGACCGGCAACGAAGAAGCCCTGCATCTCACTCCCCGTGCTTTTCCGGCAGCATCGGCGGGGGAAGCGACAATGGCAACCGGCTTTCAGCCTTGAAATGCGGCCCGGCCTGTGGCCCATTGGCCGAAAACAGGGGGTTACATGCGGATCGGAGACGTCTCGTTCTGGTATGCCGATATCGGGATGCCCTATCGCCGCGCGCCACTGGCGGGGGACACGACGGCGGATGTGGCAATCATCGGGGCGGGGTACACGGGGCTGTGGACGGCCTATTACCTGAAGAAGGCGCATCCGGCGCTGGACGTGCTGGTGATCGAGAAGGATTTCGCCGGGTTCGGCGCCAGTGGTCGGAACGGGGGCTGGCTGACGGGCGGCTTTGCCTGGAACCATGCGCGATATCTGGAGACTTCGTCGGAACATGCGGTCCGCAGCATGGTCGAGGCGATGAACGGCACGGTGGACGAGGTGATCCGCGTGGCCGAAGCCGAGGGGATCGACGCCGATATCCAGCGCACGGACGAGCTGATGGTGGCGACGAAGCCCGCGCAGGTCGGGCGGATTAAGGCCGAGGTGGAGCATCGGCGGCATTGGGGCGAAGAGGGCCGGGTATTCGAGATGAACGCTCGCGACCTGGCCGAGCGCATCCGCATCCCCGGGGCGTTGGGGGCGATGGTGGTGACGAACGTGGCGCGGGTGCAGCCGGCGAAGCTTGTGCGGGGTCTGGCCAAGGCGGTGGAGCGGCTGGGGGTGCGGATCGTCGAGGGGACGGCGGTCACCAGTTTTGAGCCGGGCGTGGTGACGACGGATCATGGCACCGTGCAGGCCCCGGTGATCCTGCGCTGCACCGAAGGGTTCACGGCGGGGCTGCCGGGGCGAAAGCGGGAATGGCTGCCGATGAACTCGGCCCAGATCGCGACGGAGCCGTTGCCGCCGGAGGTCTGGGAGCAGATCGGCTGGCAGGGGCATGAGATCCTTGGGGATTTCGCGAATGCCTATTGCTATTGCCAGCGCACGCGCGAGGGGCGGATCACGGTCGGCGCGCGGGGGGTGCCGTATCGGTATGGGTCGAACCTGGATACGAACGGTGCCCCGGATGGGGAGACGATCCGGAGGCTGACGGCGATCCTGCATCGGCACTTCCCTGCGGCCGCAAAGGCGAAGATCGACCATGCCTGGTGCGGCGTGTTGGGCGTGCCGCGCGACTGGTGCGCGACGGTGGGTCTTGACCCGGAGACGGGGATTGGCTGGGCGGGGGGCTATGTGGGCGTGGGCGTCTCGACCTCGAACCTTGCGGGCCGGACGCTGGCTGACCTGGCGCTGGGGCGCGACACCGATCTTGCCCATCTGCCCTGGGTCAACCGCAAGGTCCGCTCCTGGGAGCCGGAGCCGATCCGCTGGTTGGGCGTCCACGGAATGTATGCCCTTCTGAATGCCGCAGACCGGCGCGAGGACCGGCCGGGCGCGGGGCCGTCAAAGCTGGCAAAGTTGGGCAACTGGATCACCGGGCGCGGCTGACAGGAAAAGATTGCGCGGCGTGTTAGCGCGTGACACAACCCCCGCATTCGGGAGGATGCCATGCCATTTGATCGTCGTCAGGTACTGGGGCTTACGCTTGCCGCGCCGTTTGCGCTTTCATTCCGGCCTGCCCTTGCTGCCGGTCGTGCCGATGTGTCGCGCGAGGTGCTGCTGACCTGGCACAAACTGATCCTGGAACTGGTGCGCCACACCGCGACCTACATGCCGCCCGTCGCGGCCCGCGCCTTTGGCTACATCGGCGTGACCGCGCATGAGGCGCTGGCGACGGGCAATCCGAAGCTGCGCAGCCTCGCCGGACAGCTAACCAGCCTGACCGCCCTGCCCGCCCGCGGCGAGGGCGAATACGACGAGCCCTGCGTGCTGCATGCGGCGCTGGAGGCGGCGGTGCTGAGCCTGTTCGCCAACACCGGCCCCACGGGCCAGCGCGCCATGCAGAAGATGTCCGAGATCATGGGCAAGACCGCGAGCGAGGGGATGGCCCAGGACGTGGTCGAGCGCAGCGTGGCACATGGCCGGGCGGTGGGCGAGCATATCCTGGCCTGGGCCGCGACGGATGGCGGGGCGAAGGTCGACAACATGGGCTTCCCGCGTGAGTACACGCCCGGAACGCGCCCGCAGGACTGGGTGCCGACCAGCGCGATCCGGCTGCAACAGGCGCCGCTGCTGCCCGACTGGGGCAAGAACCGCCCCTTCGTGATCCCGGACACGGCGGCGCTGGACGCCCCGGCGCACCCTGACTACGACGAGGCGCCGGAGTCGGCCTTCTTCGGCTTTGCCAAGGAGGTCTACGAGACCGGCAAGGGCCTGACCGACGAACAGAAGCTGATCGCGCGGTTCTGGTCGGACGACGCGATGCTGACGCCCACCCCAGCGGGGCACTGGATTTCGATCGTGATGCAGATCGCCGAGCGCGATGCGCTGCCGGTCGAGACCATCTCCTCGGCCCTGGCCAAGATGGGGGCGGCGCAGGCGGATGCGTTCATTTCCTGCTGGTCGACCAAGTTCAAGTACAACCTTCTGCGCCCGGTCACCTACATCAAGCGCCACATCGACAAGGCCTGGGAGCCGCTTTTGATCACCCCGCCCTTCCCCGAATACAACTCGGGCCATTCCTGCCAGTCCGGTGCGGCCTCGACCGTCTTGACCGCGATCTTCGGCGACAATTTCGCCTTCGACGACGCCACGCATGAGGATGAGGGCCTGCCGGTCCGCAGCTTCGCCTCGTTCACGGCCGCGGCGGAAGAGGCTGCGATGTCAAGGCTTTACGGTGGCATCCACTTCCGCTTTGGCAACGAGGCGGGACTGGCTCAGGGCCGCGGCATCGGGGCGCTGGCGGCCCAGCTGAAGACCGAAGCCTGATGCGCGCCCTGGTGTTCCTGGCCCTTGCGGCCCCCGCCTGCGCCGAACCCGTGGTGCCGACATTCACCGACGAGACGAAGACCGCGGGCCTGTCCACCGTCTATGAGGGTGAGTGGGAATACATGGTCGGCGGCGGTGTCGCGACCTTTGATTGTTCGGGCGACGGGATGCCCGAAGTGTTCCTGTCGGGCGGCGCGGGGCCGTCGGCCTTGTACCTGAACCGCAGCCCGGTGGGCGGGGAGCTGGCCTTCGAGAAGACTGATGCGGTGACGCTGGACGCGGTGCTGGGGGCCTATCCCCTGGACATCGACAGCGACGGGGTGATGGACCTCGTTGTCCTGCGCCAGAGCGAGAACAAGCTTCTGCGCGGACTTGGGGAATGCAAGTTCGAGGAAGCGAACAAGGCCTGGGGCTTTGACGGCGGCGATGCCTGGTCCAGCGCCTTTGCCGCGATCTGGGAGAAGGGGCAGACCTGGCCCACGCTTGCCATCGGCAACTATGTCGACCGCAAGGAGGAAGCCTTCCCCTGGGGCTCCTGCACCGACAACTGGCTGCACCGCCCGGAAGGCGACCGCTTTGGCGCGCCGATCCCGCTGAAACCGTCGTTCTGCGCGCTGTCGATGCTGTTCACCGACTGGAACCGGTCAGGCCACCCGTCGCTGCGCGTCTCGAACGACCGGGAGTACTACAAGGGCGGGCAAGAGCAGATGTGGCACCTGGAGCCGGGGGAGGCGCCGCGGCTGTACACCGAGAAGGACGACGGCTGGAAACGGCTGCGCATCTGGGGGATGGGGATCGCCAGCGCCGACGTTAACCTGGACGGGTATCCGGACTACTACCTGACCTCGATGGCCGACAACAAGCTGCAGGTCCTGAAGGATCCGACCAACGGCAAGCCCGACTATGCCGATATCGCCTTCAAGTCGGGGATCACCGCGCACCGGCCCTATACCGGAGGTGACAACAACCCCTCGACCGCCTGGCACCCGCAGTTCGCCGATTTGAACAACGACGGGCTGCAGGACCTGTTCGTGGCCAAGGGCAATGTGGCCAAGATGCCGGACTTTGCGGCCCTGGACCCGAACAACCTGTTGCTGGCGGTGGGCGACGGGACCTTTGTCGAGGCGGGCGACCGCGCGGGCGTGGCAAGCATGGGGATCGCGCGGGGCGCGCAGGTGGTGGACCTGAACCTGGACGGCAAGCTGGACCTGGTAGTGGTGAACCGCTGGACCCCGGCCGAGATCTGGCGGCAGACCGGTGAAACGGCGGGCGGCTGGGTGCAGGTGCGGCTGGCGCAAGACGGCAGCAACAGGGATGCCATCGGTGCCGTGATCGAGATCAAGCGCGGCGAGGTGGTTGAGCGGCACGAGATCACCTCGGGCGGCGGGCATGTCTCGGGCTCGGTCGGGTGGCTGCATTTCGGGCTGGGCGATGCCAGCACGGCAGAACTGCGCGTGATCTGGCCAGGCGGGGTCGAGGGCGACTGGCAGACGCTTTCGGCGGGTAGTTTCCAGATCCTGCGCCCTGGCAAGGCGGCCGAAGCCTGGGTTCCGGGCTGAGCCTGGCGAATCAGTCGGAGGAGAGCCGGGTTGACGTCGGTGCACAATTCCTGGTTGCCACGACACAAATGGATGCGCGCCAGGGTCGTGATTCTGGAATGATTTTGGCAAGATGGTGGCGCATCCCTTTGGGATGGTTGCCGAAATTGTCACACTGCCCACGATGCGGCCCAACGAAAGGCCGGGCGCCACCTTTCCTATAATATGTTTTACTTCAATTGGTTAGCTGCAATCCCCTGCCGCCGCGTGAAGGTACGTCCTCGCCCGTCACAAGTTGGCCCAAAACGCTTTTTACTCCCTCCACTGCACAGATTTGCGTCAAGGGAAGCCTCGGGCCTAGAATGTGTTAACGATGCTTGGTCGTTGTGGAGTTGAGGCCGCAGCGATTTCACCTTTGTGAAAGTAACCGCAGGGATCATTGCGCGCGGTGGCAGATCCTCTGCGACAGTAACCGTAGTTTGTGCCATGACTGGCAGGTGTGGATGTGACCCAGGGCCCGACGCAGATCAGCAATCAGCTCGAAAGCGAGTTGGGCAGGATCGATCCTGATGCCTTCGCCGACGACCTGAAGCCGGGGACCACGCTTCTGGGCGGGCACTATACCATTGTCGGCTTCCTGAACTCGGGCGGTTTCGGGATCACCTATCTGGCCAAGGACAGCCTGGACCGGACCATCGTCATCAAGGAATGCTTCCCGAACGCGCTGTGCCGGCGGTCGACCAGCCTGGTGCGGGCACGGTCGCGCAAGCATCAGGGTGACTTCCGCAGCTTCGTCGAAAGCTTCGTGGCCGAGGCGAAAAGCCTGGCGCGGCTGGTGCATCCGAACATCGTCGGCGTTCATCAGGTGTTCGAGGACAACGACACCGCCTATATGGCGATCGACTATATCGACGGGCGCGACCTGCACGACATCCTGGATTCGACCGACCAGGCCTTTGCGCCCGACCAGATCGTCCAGATGCTGAAGAAGATGCTGTCGGCGGTGGAATTCATTCACCAGGTCGGCATCCTGCACCGCGACATCAGCCCGGACAACATCCTGGTCGACAAGACCGGCAACCCGATCCTGATCGACTTCGGCGCGGCCAGTGAGCAGGTCGTGCGCGCGACGCGCGTCCTGACCGGGCGGCGGGTCATCAAGGAAGGCTACTCGCCGCAGGAGTTCTACCTGACCGGGGCCGAGCAGAGCCCGGCCAGTGACCTGTATTCGCTGGGGGCGACGTTCCACCATGTGATCTCGGGCAAGTCGCCGCCGGAAAGCCAGCGCCGTCTGGCCCGGGTGGCCGAGGGCGAGCCTGACCCCTATGAGCCGCTGGCCGGCCGGTTCGAGGGCTATCCGCCGGGGTTCCTGGAATCGATCGACAAGGCGGTCCGGGTGATGCCACGCGACCGAATCCAGTCGGCAACCGACTGGCTGGACTGGATCCGGATCAGCGAGGAAGGTGGCACCCTGCCCCCGGAGTTGACCGGAGAGGCCAAAAGGTCAGCCGCCCCGCCGCAGAGCCGCCATGTGCCCGATGCTCGGGTCGCTGCCACGCACGACTACCGGGGTTTCTTAATCGGTGCAGGCGCGGTCGTCCTGGTGGCGGGCCTTGCGGCGCTGTGGTCATTCCTGACCTAGGGCGCGAGAGCCGTGACGGCGACACCTTCGGCCACCTGGTCAGAGGGATGCAGGATGACCTTTTCTTCGGCGACCAACCCTTCCAGGACTTGGGCATAGTCCTCGTTTCTTTCGCCAAGGACGATCCGTTGCAGCACGGCCCGACCGTCGCGCACGACATAGGTCGCCCAGTCCGGCCCGTCACGGAAGAGCGCGCCCACGGGGATGGCCAGAACCCCCTCTTCCCGCCAGATTGCGATGCGCGCGATGACGCGGAAGCCGTGCCCCAGCCCGCGCCAGGTCTCGGATGGGCCCGTCAGGCTCAGCACCACCGTGACCCGCTGCTCGTCGATCCCAAGCGCCGAGACGCGGGTCACCGCCGAGGGTTCGACCCGTTCCACCACGGCCGGGATCGGCGGGCCGCCCCAGCCCGAGACAGTTGCCGCCGCACCCTCGGCCACCCGGACGGCATCACGGGACAGAAGGTCGACGATGATCTCAAGGTTGCCAGGATCCCCAAGTTCCAGGATCGGCGTGCCGGGCTGGACGACTTGCTCGCTTTCCGTCAGGACGCGCAGGACCTTTCCCGACACCGGCGCCAGGATCTCGACGCAGCAAGCGGTGGCGGACCCGGCCGTCTCTGACCGCAGGACGGCCAGGGCGCTTTCCAGTTCCTTTTCGCGCACCGCAAGGTTCGCGACGGCGCTGGAGACGGAGGCCCGCGCTGTCCGTTCCTCGCGGATCGCGTTGTCATAGGCGCGCTGCGACAGCGCCTCGCGGCGGAACAATTCCTTGGCCCGCACGGCCTCGGCGGTCATGAAGTCAAGCGTGGCCTCGGCCTGCTCCAGCTGGGCGCGCGCAAGGTCGGTCGCGGCTTGGGCCGCCGCCGCCGTCGCCTCGGCCACCGCGCGGGACCGGCTGTCGAGCAGGACCGGGGCGACCGGGCCGATGCCAGCTACGGGCTGCCCTTCGGCAACCGTGTCGCCTGCGTGCAGGTCGATCCGTTGCAGCTTGCCCGTGATGGTCGCCGATACGGTGAAGACCTCGCGAATGCGGGCCTCGCCTTCCTCCTCGATTGCGACTTCCAGAGTGCGGGGGGCCACCGTGGCCAGTTCGACCTCGACCGCGCGGGGCAGGAAGGCCCAGACCAGGAAGGCCAGCACGGCCAGGGCAGCGACGATGGGGATCAGGCGGCGCATGGGGCTACTCCCGTGTCTTCAGGACTTCGATCATGTCCAGGTTGTTGATCCGCCCGCGGATCGCGGCGGCCGAGACGAGGGCGGCGGCGCAGACGACGAGGCTGGCGGTGGCAAAGACCTCGCGCCCGATGACGAAGGGGACGCGGTACAGGTCCGAGGAAAAGGCCGCGACCATGGCGGAGGCGATGCCGTAGCCGATGACCCAGCCCAGCGGCTGAGCCAGCAGCACGACGGTTGCAAGTTCGCCGAAAAGGACGCCCGAGACCTCGCGGTTGGTAAAGCCGAGGACGCGGAGGCTGGCCAGTTCCCGGCCCTGTTCCGACAGCGCGATACGTGAGAAGTTGTAGACCACCCCGATGGCGATGATGCCGGCCAGAACGACATAGACGGTGATCATCACCGTGATGTTTTCGGCCAGCGTCTCGCGGAAACGGTCCAGCATCAGGCTGGTGACACTGATCAGTTCGGTCTTGGGCGCGGCCTTGGCGGCGGCATAGAAGGCGGGGGTTTCTTCGGGATCAAGCTGCAGGCTGACGCCCGAGACGAGCGCCCCCTCACCCATCAGCCCGTTGAGCGCGCCGATCTCCATCGCTGCGCCAAGGCCGACATAGCCGACCGACAGCCCGCTGACCGGCAGGGTCACGGTCGGGCGGCGGCCCTCTTGCACCTCGACAGTGACCAGATCGCCGGGACGGACCTGCAGGGCATCGGCCAGCGCCTCGGACAGGATGAGGCCGGCCTCGGGCATCGGCATGGGTCGAAGCGCTGGGTCAAGGACGCGCGACAGCCGCGGCTCGGCGGGGCGGCCGACAATACCCAGGGTCTTTTCCATTCCCCGGTGGCTGATCTTCGCGGCCACCTGACGGAAGGGTTCGGCGACGATCACCCCCGGCAGGTCGCGGGCGGCGAAGACGGCGCGCAGCGGCTCGGGCGTGCCGAAGACGATCTGGGCATCATGGCGTTCGGACCGGAAGAAGGTGATGTCGATCATCCGGTCGATCGGGCCGAAGGACCACAGCGAGGCGACAAGGATCGCCACCGACATCGCGACACCAAGGGTAGAGGACGCGGTCCGGAACGGCCAGCGCATCAGGTGGCGGGCGACCATCACCCCGGTCTGGCGCAGGTCCAGTAGGCGGCGGATCCAGGCCGCCCGTTCGCGATAGACGGCGGGTGCGGGCGGAGCCATGGCGACAGCGGGGGGCAGTTTCACGACCGAGCGGACAGCGTAAAGCGCGCCCGCCACGGCGGCGGCAAGGGTGACGACGGCCGCCAGCCCGTAAAGCTGCGGATCTCTGGTGAAGACCAGGTAGGGGAACGAAAAGAACCGGGCATACATCTGCGCGAGGCCCACGCCCAGCCAGGACCCGGCGACAAAGCCAATCAGGATGCCCACCACGGCAATCAGCAAGACGAACTCGACATAGTGCAGCGCCACAGCGCGCGCGGGGTAGCCAATGGCCTTGAGAAGCCCGATCTGCTCGCGCTCCAGCGTGATCAGCCGCGTCAGCGTCATGTTCACCAGCATGGCCGCGACCAGAAGGAAGATCGGCGGCAGGACCTTGACCATGGCAGACAGCTGCTTCAACTCGGCATCGAGGAAGGCATGGCTGATCTGGTCCTTCCGCGCCGATGCCCCTGCCCCGCCGTAGCGTTCGGTCAGCCGGTCCAGGGACTCGATCACCCGGTCAGGGTTGGCGCCCGGGGCAAGCTTCAGGACCAGGTTCGAGAAGGCGCCTTCCAGGTCATAGGCGGCCTCCAGACCTGCCCTCGGGGCCCAGACGACGCCAAAGCGGCGCGGGTCGGGCATCATCTGGCCGGGACCGAGCGCGTAGATGAACTCGGGCGAAAGGGCCACGCCGGTGATGTGCAGCTCGCGCCGCTGGCCGTTCATCAGGACAGGAAGGACGTCCCCCGGTCCCAGTCCATGGGCATCGGCAAACCCCTCGCTGACCACGATCTCTTCGGCCGAAAGCGGGTCGGGCAGACGGCCGAGGCGAAGGTAAAGCCGGTTCAGCCCGCCGTTTCCGGGCAGCGAGACGAAGAGGACCGAGCCCGGCTCGACCATGCCAGGCAGGTCGAGGAGGCCGAGCTTGACGATCCGCGCTTCGGCGTCCAGGACGCCCTCGATCTCCTTGACCTCGCCCAGCAGCGCCCGCGGTGCGCGCGTGACATCGACGAAGACATCGGCAAAGCGGTTTTCCTCGTAGTAGCGGGCGCGGGTCTCATGCAGGGACGAATAGGCCCCGTTCCCCAGGATCAGCGTTGCCACCCCCGCCGCCAGCACCAGCGCGATGGCCAGCACCTGCGCCCAAAGCCGTGCGAGGTCCCGCAGCACCTTGCGGCGGAGGGGCGAGATCACCATGCGACCTCCGAAGGCTGTTTCTTCACCGTGTTGACCGTTTCCTCGACGATTCGGCCGTCGGCAAAGCGGATCACCCGGTCGGCGATGTCCCGGATCGCGGCGTTGTGGGTGATGACCAGGGTCGTGGCGCCGACGGCCTTGTTCACCTGGGTCAGCGCCTCCAGCACCTTGATCCCCGTCGCACTGTCCAGCGCCCCCGTGGGTTCGTCGCAGAGAAGCACCTCGGGGTTCTTGGCGATGGCCCGCGCGATGGCCACGCGCTGCTGTTCGCCACCCGACAGCTGCGCCGGGAAATGGTTGGCGCGGTCGGTCAGCCCGACCAGCGCCAGTGCCTCCTCGGCCTGCATCGGGCGGCGGGCGATCTCGGTCACCAGCTGGACATTCTCGCGGGCGGTCAGGCTGGGGACCAGGTTGTAGAACTGGAAGACAAAGCCCACATGGTCGCGCCGGTACTGGGTCAGCTGGGCCTCGCTCATCACGGTCAGCTGGTGTTCCTCGAACCAGACCTCGCCGGCACTGGCCCGGTCCAGCCCGCCGACGATGTTCAGGAAGGTGGACTTGCCCGAACCTGATGGTCCGAGGATCACGATGAACTCACCCTTGCGCGCGGCAAAGTCGATGCCGCGCAACGCGTGCACCTCCAGCGCGCCGTTGCGATAGACCTTGGTCAACCCGCGCGCGCGGAAGACGGTGTCACTGGGGTCGGGCATCGGGCGGTCCTTTCGGACGGGAACCCTAAGGGCAAGCACTGTGTCGGGCCTTGATCCGCGTCAATGGCGGCATTGCCCAGCATTGGATCAGCGAAAGCCTGCCTGTTCGTACAGAAAACGCAATGGAGATGGTGGGCGGTGAGGGACTCGAACCCCCGACATTCTCGGTGTAAACGAGACGCTCTACCAACTGAGCTAACCGCCCCTGCCATGGTGCCTACCCCGACGGCAGGAACCTGACAAGGCCCGGAAATGACAAAAGCGCGCCACAGCGGCGCGCTTTTGCAAAAGAATGGTGGGCGATAACGGATTTGAACCGCTGACATCTTCGATGTGAACGAAGCGCTCTACCGCTGAGCTAATCGCCCGATGCCGGGGCTTTTAGTCGTCCTCACCGTCGTCTGCAAGGCCCAATCCGGCGGCTTTCGCACCATCGGCGAGCCGCAGTTTCAAGGTCAGCGCCGGACCCTTGTTCTTCACCACGCGCAGCTTGCCCAAGGGCGGGATCGCCATCGCCTTGCCGGTGGCCAGAGCGGTTCCAATCGCGGTCAGCGTCGCCTCGATCACCGGCTTTACATCGGTCTTCTTGCCGCCCGTCACCTGGGAGACTTGGTAGATCAGGTCCTTGAGTCTGAAGTTGCCGCTTCCAGCTGCGGCCTCATCCTCCACCACCTTCAGCGGCGGCTGCTCGACCGCCTCTGCGGCCGGTTTGGCCTTTGCCTTGGCCTCGGGCTTGGCCTTGGCAGCCGGCTTTGCCTTGGCTGCCGGTTTTGCCTTGGCAGGCTTGGTCTCGGGGTCATTGGGCGTGCGCGGGGCCATTGTATCTGCCTCAGTCAGTGTTTCGTCGACACCTGTGTTTACTCCCCGTTTCGCAGCCGAGCCAGCCGTATTCGGTACTACACCGGGATTTTGGTGGGGCCGCTAAGGCGAGGTCAAAGGGGCGCCGACGGCGCAGCCCGGCGGAAAAGGAGACCGGAGGAGAAGACAATATCTTGCCGAGGCTCGGGGCATGCGACGATTGAAAAAAAGGCGCGCCAGGTGGCGCGCCTTCCCTATCATTTGACCAATCTTAGTGCGCGGTCTGCGAAGGCGGCTGGTTCTGCGCCGCCCTGGCCGCTGCTGCCGCTTCTTCTGCGGCCTCGTCCCATTCCACCGGTTCCGGCTGGCGCACCAGCGCCTGGGCCAGGACCTCGCGGACATGGGTGACGGGGATGATCGTCAGCCCGGTCTTCACGTTCTCCGGAATTTCCGCTAGGTCCTTGGCGTTTTCTTCCGGGATGAAGACGGTCTTGATCCCTCCGCGCAGCGCAGCAAGGAGCTTCTCCTTCAGCCCGCCGATGGCACTCGCATTGCCACGCAGCGTCACCTCGCCGGTCATCGCGATGTCCTTGCGGACCGGGATGCCAGTCAGGACCGAGACGATGGCGGTGACCATCGCAAGACCCGCCGAGGGGCCGTCCTTGGGCGTTGCCCCGTCGGGGACGTGGACGTGGATGTCCATCGTCTCGAACTTCGGCGGCTTCACGCCCAGCGCCGGGCTGACCGAGCGGACGTAGCTTGCCGCCGCCTCGATCGACTCCTTCATCACGTCGCCCAGTTTGCCGGTCGTCTTCATCCGACCCTTGCCCGGCAACTTCAGCGCTTCGATCTGCAGAAGATCGCCGCCGACGCTGGTCCAGGCGAGGCCCGTGACCACGCCAACCTGGTCTTCCTTCTCGGCCAGGCCATAGCGGTGGCGTTGGACGCCCAGGTATTCCTCGACCTTAGCGGGGTCGACCTCGACGCGCTTGGTCTTGCCCTTCAGGATGTCGGTCACGGCTTTCCGGGCCAGCTTGGCGATCTCGCGCTCCAGGTTCCGCACGCCCGCCTCGCGGGTGTAGTAGCGGATGACATGGTTCAGCGCGTCATCGCTGACACTGAATTCGCCCTTCTTCAACCCGTTGGCCGTCACCTGCTTCGGCAACAGATGGCCCTTCGCGATCTCACGCTTTTCATCCTCGGTGTAGCCCGCCAGCGGGATGATCTCCATCCGGTCCATCAAGGGGCCCGGCATGTTGTAGGAGTTCGCCGTGGTGATGAACATCACGTTCGACAGGTCGTATTCGACCTCAAGATAGTGGTCGATGAAGGTGTTGTTCTGTTCGGGGTCCAGCACCTCAAGCAGGGCGCTGGCCGGGTCGCCCCGGAAATCCTGGCCCATCTTGTCGATCTCATCCAGAAGGATCAGCGGGTTGGTCGTCTTGGCCTTCTTCAGCGACTGGATGATCTTGCCGGGCATGGACCCGATATAGGTCCGCCGGTGACCGCGGATTTCCGATTCGTCCCGCACACCGCCAAGCGAAATGCGGATGAACTCGCGCCCCGTGGCCTTGGCGACCGACCGGCCGAGCGACGTTTTGCCCACGCCCGGAGGGCCGACGAGGCAGAGGATCGGGCCCTTGAGCTTGGTCGAACGCGCCTGCACTGCCAAGTATTCGACAATGCGCTCCTTGACCTTTTCCAGGCCGAAGTGGTCGGTATCCAGAACCTTCTGTGCGGCACCCAGGTCCTTCTTGACGCGGGACTTCACACCCCATGACACGCCCAAGAGCCAGTCAAGGTAGTTGCGCACGACTGTCGCTTCCGCCGACATCGGCGACATCGACTTCAGCTTCTTCAGCTCGGCATCCGCCTTTTCACGGGCCTCCTTGGACAGCTCGGTCTTGCGGATGCGCTCTTCCAGCTCGGCGACCTCATTCTGGCCGTCCTCGCCGTCGCCGAGTTCCTTCTGAATGGCCTTCATCTGCTCATTCAGGTAGTACTCGCGCTGGGTCTTCTCCATCTGGGTTTTCACCCGAGACTTGATCTTTTTCTCGACCTGCAGGACCGACAACTCGCCCTGCATGTGGCCGTAGACCTTCTCCAGCCGTTCAGCGACGTCCAGGGTCTCCAGGATCGCCTGCTTCTGGCCCACGTCCACGCCCAGATGCCCTGCGACGAGGTCAGCCAGACGCGCGGGTTCGCGGGTGTCGGAGACTGCGGCAAGCGCCTCTTCGGGGATGTTCTTCTTGACCTTGGTGTAACGCTCGAACTCTTCGCCCACGGCGCGGACCAGCGCCTCGACCGAGGTCGGGTCACCTTCCGTCTCGGCCAGGGATTCGGCGGTTGCCTCGAAGAAGGCCGGGTTTTCGACGAACCCGGTGATCTTCACCCGCGACTTGCCTTCGACCAGCACTTTCACGGTGCCGTCGGGAAGTTTCAGCAGTTGCAACACGTTGGCCAGCACGCCCACGCGGAAGATCCCATCCGCTTGCGGGTCATCGGCTGTCGGGTCCTTCTGCGAGGACAGAAGGATCTGCTTGTCGTCCTGCATTACCTCTTCCAGCGCACGGACCGATTTCTCGCGTCCGACGAACAGGGGTACGATCATGTGGGGGAAGACCACGATGTCGCGCAGGGGCAGGACGGGGTAGCTCTGGGTGCTCATATCTCTACCTTCGTTCACGGCAGCGATCCGGGGCCCCGACCATCGGCAACCCTGCCCGCTCCGCCTTAAGATGCGTTAACTTGTGGTCCCCGGGCGGGGGATTCAAGTTCCTGCTTGGTTCGGCAGAATGAACCTTGGCGTGCGCGGCTGCAAGGTGGGAATGGAGCCAAGACCATCGGGTCTTGGTGACTGGGGCCTTGCGTGCTACTCTCGTGCAATTGCCGCCAGACCTTTCGACTGCCCGATTTCAATCACTTGCTGAAAGCGTCCTGCTATGCCATCGCTTCACCCCCTCTTCCTGATTGCTGCACTTCTTGCGCATCTGGTCGCCATGCGGATGGGAAGCTTCTTCCTTCCCGACAGGCTGTATTTTTCGTTCTCGGCCTTCCTGTTCGATACCCGCGACCTCGAGAAGACCACGGCGGTCGCGTTCAAGCTTCTGGTGCCGTATCTGGTTTCGGCGCTTCTGATGGCTGCGGCGCTGGGGTGGGAACGGCTACGCCGCCCGGAACCCACGCAAAGGATGCGTCTCGAAGGTCCCGCGACTTTGGCTTTCGCGGCTTGCTTTGCGGCCGTCCTTATGGCCTGGCCCTACATCCTGCTCTGGGATCTTCTCATCGCGCCGGAACTGTCGGGGCGGCGCATTCCGTTCCTTCTGGCCTACATGTTCTATTTCGCCGCGACTGCCCTGGTGGCGCTTGCGGGGGCCAACACGGCGCTTGCGCTGATCGACAAGGGCTGGTCGGCAGGGATCGTGGACGAGAATGGCAAGCTTAGCCTCGCGGCGGTTGCGGGCAACCGCTTTGCGAGGCCCCTGGTCGAGTTGATCGGGTCGGCGCTGGTCGCAAGCCTTGCCGCGCTTGTTGCGCAACCGGCGTAGAGACATGGCACTGCTGCGTCTTTTCCTTCCCATCATTCTGGCGATCTTCCTGCCGCCCTTTGCGACCTTGGCTGTCGGCAGCATCCTTGCCATCGGCACGACCGACAGTCCCTTCGCCTCGGACCCGGCTGTCATGACAGTGGGGTTCATGGGGCAGGAAGAATTGCGCAACAACCTCGGCACCAGCATTGCCTTCCGAGCCGGACTGATCCGTATCGCCTCGACCGAGGAGACGGAAGTTCTGCAAAAGGCGCATCCCGACACGTATGGCGCAGGTCCGATATGGCTTCCCGTCTACAGTGGTCAGGATTTCTGCGCTTCGGATCCCAGTTCGGCAGCCATCTTGGCCACCGAATCCTACCTTCGGCCTACATTCCTGCGCGCGACCGAACAGATCGCCGCCGAGATCCTGCACGGACTGAGCGGCTCGTGGCCGGATTGGTCCTACGGACCGGCGCAGATCAGGCCTTCCACCGCCTTACGCATCACCACGCTCGTCGAGGGGCGTCTTGCCAAGCTTGGTGCGACCGCAAGGGTGGACAACGCGGGCGCAGGGATGTTCGCATCGTTGAACGACCCATGCAATGCGATAGCTCTTGTGGATCTGTCGCTTGCCGTGGCGTCGGAAGCCGGAGACGGCCCGAAGGAGCATGCCTTGCGCCATCTCGGCGGAGTGCCCGTCCCTACCCTGCCGGGCGTGATCGAATACACCGACATGGTCGACCGGGTGACCTTGATCATCGATCAGTCGAGAAACACCATGGTCGCCCTGAACGAGGCCAGATTTCCGTCCGAGGCTGAGGAGCCTGGCCTGATCGGACCGCCGCAACTGTGGATTCCAATGCCCGGCACCGACTGGTCCGAGCCGCTCCCGAAGTTGTGCCTGCGGGAGATGGAGATGGAGTATGTCTATGACCGCGCTTTCGGCTCTGCAGACGAAGATGCCTCATCAGACCCGTTCACGCAGGCCATTCTGGTCGAACGCAATCCGACGCGATCCCTTTGGGACGATGAAACCCCAATCGGTTGGCACGAGGCCGCGCAGGTGCTGTTCAGGTTTGGTACCGCCGCCAACGCGATCGGTCTCAACATCGACCAACTCCGCGTCGCAGCACCGGGCACCTACCCGCAGACCGAGGCGCTCGCTGAGAGCACCAGATGTGCGGCTATCTTGCTTGGGGACCGCTGACGGCAGGCATCACACCGGCTCCACATCCCCCTCGGCCCGCCGTGCGTGAAACCCGGCGACAAAGCCCTTGAGGCCCCCCGTCGCAATCGCGTCGCGCAGGCCCTGCATTAGCACCTGGTAGTAATGCAGGTTGTGCCAGGTCAGGAGCATCGAGCCGATGATCTCGTCCGCCTTCACCACATGGTGCAGGTAGGCGCGCGAGTAGCTGCGGCAGGCGGGGCACTGGCAGCCCTCTTCCAGCGGGCGCGGGTCGTCCTTGTGGCGGGCATTGCGCAGGTTGACCTGCCCGCGCGACGTCCAGGCCTGGCCGGTGCGGCCCGAGCGCGACGGGAGCACGCAGTCCATCATGTCGATCCCGCGCTCCACCGCACCCACGATATCATCGGGCTTGCCCACCCCCATCAGGTAGCGCGGCTTGTCGGCGGGCAGGAACCCTGGCGCGTAGTCGAGGACCGAGAACATCGCCTCTTGCCCTTCGCCCACCGCAAGGCCGCCCACGGCATAGCCGTCAAATCCGATGCCCTTCAACGCCTCGGCCGACTCCTCGCGCAAGTCGCGCGTCACGCCGCCCTGCATGATCCCGAAGAGCGCATGACCCGGCCGGTCCCCAAAGGCGTCGCGCGACCGCTGTGCCCAGCGCATCGACAGGCGCATCGATTTGGCCACCTCTGCCTCGGTCGCAGGCAGCGCCGGGCATTCGTCGAAGCACATCACGATGTCGGACCCAAGTAGCCGCTGGATTTCCATGCTGCGTTCCGGGGTCAGCATGTGTTTCGACCCGTCCAGGTGAGACGAAAACCGCACCCCCTCTTCGGTCAGCTTGCGCAAAGGGCCCAGCGACATGACCTGAAACCCGCCGCTGTCGGTGAGGATCGGCTTGGGCCAGTTCATGAACCGGTGCAGGCCGCCCAGCGCCGCCACCCGCTCTGCCGTTGGGCGCAGCATCAGGTGGTAGGTGTTGCCAAGCAGAATGTCGGCCCCCGTCGCTGCCACGCTTTCGGGCAGCATCGCCTTGACAGTCGCGGCTGTCCCCACAGGCATGAAGGCAGGCGTCCTGATGTCGCCCCGGGGGGTTGCGATGACCCCGGTCCGTGCCGCCCCGTCCGTCGCCGATACTGTAAAGCCAAAGCCTGTGGCCATGCGATTGCCCCCTTGTCTGCCGATCCTTTGGGCCAAATCGGTCAGGAAGTGAAGCAGAACACATCCATTAGCGCGGCAGTTGCGTATTCCCGCTTGACGTTCGGGAAACGATCGCTAAGTGAAGTGAATGAACGTTCATTCTCAAACTGGCCGCCCAACATGTCTGTCGCGATAGCCCCTGCCATCGACCTGCGCAGCCACGAAATCCTTGCCTCGATCCGGCAGGCTTTCGCGGAAAAGGGATTCGACGGGGCATCGATGCAGGACCTCGCGCGCGCTGCCGGGATGAGTGTCGGGAACTTCTATCGGTATTTCCCGTCGAAAGCCGCCATCGTCCAGGCCATGTGTGCCTTCGACCTGGCAGAGATCCAGGGTGAGTTTGCCGAAATCCAGGTGTCCAAGGACCCGATGACCGACCTGCGCGAGCGGATTCTGGGGCATTTCAGCGAAGAGGCGATGAAGGATGGCCAGCTTTGGGCCGAAATCACCGCGGCCTCGATCCGCAAGCCCGAGATCGGCGAAGCTTCGCGGCAGATGGAAGCGACTATCGTTTCCCTTTTGACTACAATCTTCGCTGCGGTCTCGCATCGCAGCATCGAAGAAGCCCGTATCCGCTATGAAGGGCAGTGCCAGATGCTGGTCCTTCTTGTGAAGGCGACCGCGATCCGGACGGCCCAATGCGGCCCCGCCAGCCCGGCCCTGGCCGCCCAGATCGTCACGACCATCGACCGCATCCTGACCGAAATCTCCAACGACAAAGCAGAAGGCTAAGACCGCCATGCGCCCGCCCCTGATCCTTGCTGCCCTCCTTTCCGCCTTCGTGGTCCCCGCATTGCCCGCCATGGCAGAAGAGGCCGCGGCCGCAGAAACCCCCGCCCCTGCCTTGCCTGCAATCAGCGTGACCGAGGTCGGCAGCAACCTCTTGACCGAACGGATCATCGCCTCTGGCCTGGTCGCTGCGGTTGAAGAGGTCCAGGTCGCCCCGCTGGTCGAGGGTCAACCGCTTGAGGTCCTTGCGGCCGATGTGGGGGATATCGTGACCGAAGGTCAGATCCTTGCGGTCCTGTCGAGCACGACACTGGAACTGCAGAAATCCGAAGCCTTGGCCTCGCTTGCCTCGGCAAAGTCGGCCATCGCGCAGGCCGAGGCGGGCCGGGTCGAAGCCCAATCTGCCCGGGACGAAGCCCAGCGGAACGTGGACCGGACGACAAAGCTGAAGGAAACCGGCACCGCCTCGCAGGCTGCCTGGGATACGGCGAACGCGAATGCGGTTGCCGCGAACGCGCGGATGATGGTCGCGACCCAGACTCTGGAATCCGCCCGGGCCCAGTTGGCCCTGGCCGAAGCACGCCTGGAAAACGTCGAGCTGCAGCTAAGCCGGACCGAGGTGAAGGCCCCGGTCTCTGGCAAGATCGTCGCGCGGAATGCCCGGATCGGCGCCATTGCGACTGCCGCCGGGCAACCGATGTTCGTCATCACCCGCGACAATGCGCTGGAACTGCGCGCCGACGTGGCTGAAACCGACATCCTGCGGCTGCAACCGGGCCAGACCGCCCGGCTGCGCGCCGTCGGAATGACTGGGACGCTGGCCGGAACGGTTCGGCTTGTGGAACCCACCATCGACCCGGTGACCCGCCTTGGCCGCGCCCGCATCAGCGTCGACGAAGCGGGCGATCTGCGTTCGGGCATGTTTGTCGAAGCGGAAGTCGTGACCGCCGAACGTCAGGCTCTGTCGGTTCCGATCACCGCAATCGGCTCTTCGGTCGAGGGGGCCACAGTCATGCGCGTGACGGATGGCGTGGTCGAGCGCGTTGCCGTGACGACCGGGATCCGGGACGGCGGCATGGTGGAAATCACCGAAGGCCTTAAGGCAGGCGACCTGATCGTGGCCAAGGCCGGTGCATTTGTGCGGGCAGGCGACAGGATCAATCCGATCCCCGTCCCCGGTCCACTGAACTGAGGGCCGACAGATGAATTTCTCCGCCTGGTCGATCCGCAATCCCGTCGCCCCCCTGCTGGCGTTTTTCCTGCTGATGGTGCTTGGCTGGCAAAGCTTCAACGCGCTGCCGATCACGCGGTTTCCGAACATCGACGTGCCCCTGGTCGCGGTCAGCGTCGGCCAGTCCGGCGCTGCCCCGGCGGAAATGGAAAGCCAGGTCACCAAGGAAATCGAGGACGCCGTCGCCGGCCTTACCGGGGCCAAGCGCGTCACGTCGACCGTGACCGATGGGCTGTCAACCACGGTTGTCGAGTTCCGCATGGAAGTGCCGACCGAAAAAGCCGTGCAGGACGTGAAGGATGCCGTCGACCAGATCCGCGGCGATCTGCCAGGCGGGATCGAGGCCCCCATCGTCACCCGCATCGACGTCGAGGGCCAGGCGATCATGACCTTCTCGGTCACCGCACCCGACATGACGATGGAAGAAATCAGCTGGTTCGTCGACGACACCGTGACCCGCGCCCTGCAGGGCCGACCCGGGATCGGGCGCGTCACCCGTATCGGCGGGGCGGACCGGGAAATCCGCGTAGAACTCGATCCGGTACGGCTGGACAGTTTCGGCGTCACCGCGCAGGCGGTCAGCGCCCAGATCGCCGCCACCAACGCCAACCTTGGCGCGGGCAAGCTGCAGCTTGGCACTGGCGAACAGGTCATCCGGACCCTGGGCGACCAGGGCACGGTCGAAAGCCTGGCCAACACCACCATCGCGCTGCCCTCGGGTCGCTTTGTCAAACTGACGGACCTCGGCCAGGTGATCGACAGCTATGAGGAGCTGAAAAGCTTTGCCCGGATCGACGGCGAGGCAGCCGTCAGCTTCCTGGTGTTCCGGTCAAAAGGCGCGTCAGAAGTCAGCGTTGCCGAAGTCACCAACACGGTCGTCGATGACCTGCGCAAGCAGCATCCGAACATCGCCATCACCATGGTCGACGATTCGGTCTTCTACACCTACGGCAACTACGAATCTGCGATCCACACCCTGATCGAAGGCGCGGTTCTGGCCGTGCTGGTCGTGCTTGCCTTCCTACGGAACTGGCGGGCCACGCTGATCTCGGCCATCGCGCTGCCCCTTTCGGCGGTCCCGACGTTCCTGCTGATGGACATGCTGGGCTTTTCGCTGAACCTGGTCAGCTTCCTGGCCCTGACCCTTGCGACCGGTATCCTGGTTGACGATGCCATCGTCGAGATCGAGAACATCGCCCGCCACATCCGAATGGGAAAGACGCCGTATCGCGCCGCAATCGAGGCTGCGGACGAGATCGGCCTGGCCGTCATCGCCACGACCTTCACCATCGTCGCTGTCTTCGTGCCGGTCTCGTTCATGCCTGGCATTCCCGGCCAGTACTTCAGACAGTTCGGTCTGACGGTTGCGATTGCCGTGCTTTTCTCACTGCTCGTGGCGCGTCTCATCACACCGATGATGGCCGCCTACCTGATGCGGTCAAAGGATGCGGTCGGCCATGATGAGGGCCTCAAGGACGGCCGCTTCATGCGCGGCTACCTTTGGCTGGTGCGCAACACGACGAAAGTGCGCCGGTCAAGGCGCTGGCCCTGGCTGGCGCTTCCCACTTACTACATCACGGTCGTAGTCGCCGTGATCGTGGTGATCTTTTCGGTCTTCGCGATGCTGCAGGTTCCCGGCAGCCTGTTCCCGCCAGAAGACGAAAGCCGGATCGTGGTCTCGGTCGAACTGCCGCCCGGCTCGACGCTTGAGGACACCGCCGCGACCACCGATGCGATGCGCGACATCGTCAAGGAGATCGACGGAGTACAATCCGTACTGGTCATCGGTGGTTCGACCCCACTGGGTGACCGCGACATCCGCCGTGCGACCTTCACCATCATCCTTGACCGGCTTGACAACGGGCTGGAGCGCAAGCTGATCGACCTTGGCCGTGCCCTGCCCCTGGTGGGCGGGCTGATCCCCGAAATCCCGTCCGAAGGCCGCCTGCGCCCGCAGGTCGAGATCGAGGCCGCAGTGTTCGAGGCCCTGAAAGCCGTTCCTGACGTCCGCGCCTTTAAGATCGGCGGTCCGGGCGGAGGGTCACGCCCCTTTGCCTTCGACATCCTGTCGACGGACGAGGATGATCTGGACGAGGCCGTGCGCAAGATCGAAGAAGCGCTGCGGGTTGAACCAATGTTCCTCAGCCCCTCGACCGAAGCCGCCCTGCCCCGGCCGGAAATCCAGATCACGCCCAAGTCCGAGGAAGCCGCCCGGCTTGGCGTCACGGTCCAGCAGATCGCAACGGTCGTCCGGGTCGCCACCATCGGCGACGTCTCGGCGGCCCTTGGCAAACTGTCCATCGACAACCGACTGGTGCCGATCCGGGTGCAGCTGGACGAAGTCTCGCGCGACAACCTGGCCCGGATTTCGGCGCTGAAGGTAATGACGTCGGCGGGCCCGGTGCCGCTGTCTGCCGTCGCCACGGTCGAGGTGGCCGAGGGTCCTTCGGTCGTCAAGCGTCTGAACCGTCAGCGTGTCGCCACGATTGGTGCCGACATTGCCCCCGGTTACGTGCTTGACCAGGCGACCGCCCGGTTCAACGAGATCCTGCCAACGCTTGGCCTGCCAGCGACCGTCAAGGTCACACCTTCTGGCGATGCCGAGATCCAGGCAGAGCTGCTGGGCAGCTTCGTCAACGCGATGGTGCTGGGCGTCCTTCTGATGATGTTCGTGCTGATCCTGTTGTTCCATTCCGTACTGCAGCCGGTGACGATCATCTTCTCGCTGCTTCTGTCCGTGGGCGGGGTGGCGGCGGCACTTATCATCACGCAAAACCCGCTTTCGATGCCCGTCCTGATCGGCATCCTGATGCTGATGGGAATAGTCGCAAAGAACGCGATCCTCTTGATCGACTTCGCCATCGAGATGCGCGCGCGCGGCATGAAGCGGATCGAGGCGGTGGTCGAAGCCGGCCATAAGCGCGCCCAGCCGATCGTGATGACGTCGATCGCCATGTCGGCTGGCATGCTGCCGTCCGCCCTTGGCGTCGGCGAAGGCGGTGCCTTCCGTGCGCCCATGGCCATCGCCGTGATTGGCGGGATCATCGTTTCGACCGTGCTGAGCCTGGTGGTCGTGCCGTCGATGTACCTGGCGATGGATGACCTGTCGCGCTTCTTCTCGATGATCTTCAGCCGTTTCATCGGGAAGAAGGAAATCGAGCGGGCCGAGCCGGATCCGCTGGTCGTCGCCGACAGTCTGGCGCGCAATCAGGTGGATGTGGCCGTGTTGCAGAACCGGATCTCGGTGCTTGAGGCCGCCCTGGCCCGGCAAGGCCCGAAGCCGCACGCCGCCGAATAGGGCGCTGCTTCCGTCACCTTGCATACCCTTCTCCCCCTCGGGGGTGAGGGGCAGCCGTACACCAGCCCAGCGATTCGGCATCAGGGTTAACAGACGTCCACATGCACGCGCGTATGCATGGAATGAATACGCAAAACATACGCAATGCATACCGCCAGAACCGGCTACACTGGTGGCGTTAATCCTGCGTTCCCAACAGGTTGGCGACATCCGGCCACAGCCGCACAGCATCCTCTGCTGAAAAGCGTCCCAGCCGCACATCCTCGGCCACCTTGGCCGGGTCGCGCCGGTCTGGCGGGCCATAGCCCCCACCCCCTGGCGTGCGCACCCTGACCCGGTCGCCGGGCCTCAAGGCAATATCCTGCGCCTTGGAAAGATGTTCCGGAACAAGGATTTCCCCGCCCCGGATTACCTCCACCCGGTTCACGGCGCCGTCTTGGCCCCCTAGCGCCCCTTGTGGCCCGACGCGCCCGTGATCCATCACGAAAGATGCCCGCGCCTCGCCCCGCAGCAGCTCGATCTCGTAATCGAGACCAAAGCCGCCCCGATGCTGACCGGCCCCGCCCGAGCCTTCATGCAACGCGTAACGCCTGTAAATCACAGGGAAATTCTGCTCCATGATCTCGATGGGCGGGGCCTTGGAGATACCGATCGTTGAACACCCGTTCGCGATCCCGTCTCCCCCCGCAAAGCCGCCGTAGCCGCCACCCGAGATCTGGTACATCACGTAATCACGGCCCTTTTCCGGATCGTGACCCCCGAGGCCAAAGTTGCCTGACGTGCCCGCAGGCGCGGCCGTGACCCGGTCGGGTAGCGCCTGAACCAACGCTGCAAAGACGGCCTCTGCGATCCGCTGGCTGACTTCCGCCGCACAGCCACTGACGGGGCGCGGATACTGTACATCCAGGAATGTGCCTTCAATTCCAACCACATCCAGCGGCTCGAACGCCCCCGCGCTGATCGGCACGTCCGGGAAGATGTGGCGCATCGCAAGGTAGA
>JBJTSJ010000131.1:0-2856 GCA_046076605.1 Tabrizicola sp. | reverse complement strand
CAGTCCTACGCGCTTTACCCGCATATGAGCGTGGCTGAGAACATGTCGATGCCGCTGGTGATGCAACGGTTGAACCTTGCCGAACGCCTGCCGCTGATCGGCAAGCTCAGCCCCAACCGCCGCCGCGTGATGACCGAGATTGCGGCTGAGGTTGATACCGTCGCCAAGCAGCTGCAGATCGAGGCGCTCTTGGCGCGCAAGCCCGCACAACTGTCAGGCGGGCAGCGGCAGCGGGTCGCCTTGGGCCGGTCGATGGTGCGCCATCCCGACGTGTTCCTGATGGACGAGCCCCTCTCGAACCTTGACGCCAAGCTGCGCGTCCACATGCGCACCGAACTGACCGACCTGCACCGCCGTCTAGGCGTCACCTTCATCTACGTCACCCACGACCAGGTCGAGGCCATGACGATGTCGGACCGCGTCGCGCTGATGGATGAAGGCCGGATCGTGCAGCTTGGCACCCCGTCCGAGCTTTACCACAACCCGACCGACCTGCGCGTGGCGCGGTTCATCGGCAGCCCCCAGGTCAACATCGTATCGGGGACCACAACCGGCGACGGCGTGATGGTCGGGGATACCCTGTTGCCGATCAACGTGACCGTGCCGCGGGGTCAGGTTGTGTCCGTCGGCCTGCGCCCTGAAGCTCTGACGCTTGAGCCGGTGGCAGGGCGGGCGAGGATGCTGGCCAAGCTAAGCCACGTGGAGAACCTGGGGGCCGAGGTCTTTTTGCACTTCGTTCTGCCCGACACGGGCGCGCCTTTAACCTTGCGCGCCACGCTGGACACTTACGAGGCGCATCGCGGGCGGCTGGATCAGGTCGTGCCGATCAGCGTCGATGTTTCGCGGGCGTTGGTGTTCGATGCCGAGGGCCGTCGGGTTGACGGCCCCGCCCGCGCCCCACTGCGCACGATGGTGTCGGCATGACCATCGCTGTCACCCGGCCTTCGGTCAGTCGCAACACCCAGATGCGTGCCGAAGCGGTGGCGGGATATGCCTTTGCCACTCCGGCGCTGGTGCTGATCCTCGTCCTCCTGATCGCGCCGATCATCGTCGTGTTCATGATGAGCCTGACGGATTACCAGTTGGGCGCGCTGGACTGGTCCTGGGTCGGGCTTGGCAACTATGCCGAGATCTTCAGCGACCGGGTTTTCCTGCGCTCGCTGGGGAACACCTTCATCTACGTGGCCATCGTGGTGCCTGGATCGGTCATTCTGGGCCTGGTTGTTGCCATCCTAGTCCATGAGCGCACGAAGTCGAAGGCGATCTACCAGACGATCTTCTTCCTGCCGGTCACGACGACGCTGATCGCGATGTCGGTGGTCTGGCACTTTCTTCTGAACCCTTCGCTTGGGCCCGTCACCAGTCTGTCGCGGGCCTTGGGCTGGGGCGAGTTCGACGTGTTCGGTGACCCCAATCTTGTGTTGGTTG
Source organism: Tabrizicola sp. (assembly GCA_046076605.1). GTDB lineage: Bacteria > Pseudomonadota > Alphaproteobacteria > Rhodobacterales > Rhodobacteraceae > Tabrizicola. The sequence continues at coordinate 1,428 of JBJTSJ010000131.1, read as the reverse complement.
GGCTTGCGGTCATCGGCATCTGGCAGCTCGTCGGCTTCAACATGATCCTGTTTCTGGCAGGTCTCACCGCCATCCCGCGCGATCTTTACGATGCCGCCGATATCGACGGCGCCGACGGTGCCTGGGACCGGTTTGCCCGCGTGACCTGGCCGATGCTGGGGCCGACCACGCTTTTTGTCGTGGTCACTACCACGATCACCGCCTTCCGAGTCTTCGACACGGTCGCGGTCATCACCCGCGGCAATCCGCAGGGGCGCAGCGATGTGCTGCTCTACACGCTCTACAAGGTCGGGTTCCAGGATTTCAACATGGGTCCCGCCTCGGCGATGACCATCGTTTTTCTGGTCTTCGTGCTGGTGGTCGCACTGGTCCAGGCCTTCGTGATCGACAGAAGGATGCATTACTGATGGCACATGTTCGCAAGGACCGCCTGATCGGGTCGATCGCTGCGCATTTCGTCCTGATCCTTGGGGCGGCGTTCATCCTTCTGCCCTTCGTCTGGATGCTTCTGACTTCGATCCGCCCAGCGTCAGAAGTCTTCACGGCCGGGTTCAACCCGATCCCGTCAAGCTTTGCCGGTGTGACCAACTACTCCGAGGCGCTGACGAAGTCGCCTCTCCTGCAATACATGCTGAATGGGGTGATCGTCTGTGCCGGCATCCTTGTGGTGCAGCTTTTGTTCGCGATTCCAGCCGGTTACGCGCTGGCCAAGCTGTCGTTCCGCGCCCAGCCGGTGATCTTTGCACTGGTACTCTTCGGCCTGACCGTGCCGGTCCAGGTCACCGCCTTGCCGATCTACATCGCACTCGCGAACCTGAGCCTTTTGAACACCTACTTCGCGATCATGCTTCCGTTCTTCCTATCGGTTTTCGGCATCTTCCTGTTCCGCCAGTTCTTCAAGAGCTTCCCGCAGGAAATCATCCATGCCGCCCGCCTCGATGGCTTCACGGAACTTGAGATCATCATCAGGATCATCACGCCTTCGGCGGTGCCCGCAATCGCCGCCTTCGCGGTGTTCTCGATCACCTCGCACTGGAACGATCTGTACTGGCCGCTGATCGTCACCACCTCGTCGGATCATGCGACACCGCCCCTCGGCATGATGATCTTCCGCGACCAAGAGACCGGGTCAAACTACGGCGCGCTGATGGCGGGGGCCGCGATCATCACCGCCCCGCTGATCATCGTCTTCCTGTTCGCGCAGCGACAGTTCGTGCGCGGCATCACAATGACCGGGGTGAAATAACCCCGGTCCCCCTTTCCCCCCCGCCCCAAGAGGTTCCCCATGGATCGCAGAACACTTCTTCAATCGGCCGCAGGTTTCGCTGCCATTGGCCTTGCCGCCCCGATGATCGCCCGCGCGCAAACCGGCGTAGAGCTGTCGGTCACCCATTGCTTTCCCGGCCATGACGGCTTTCACACCGAGAT
>JBJTSJ010000130.1:0-7212 GCA_046076605.1 Tabrizicola sp. | reverse complement strand
CCGTCGCGGCGTTGGACCGGCTGCGCGAGGTGCGGGCCTGCGCGGTCGAGACGCCGGAGCAGTTTCAGTGGGCCGCAGGCGGCAAGGGTCCGTAAAGCCTCGCCGGAAGGCCGCGCAGGACGTCGCTTTTCCGCCGGGTGCGGGCGAGGGTCCAGCTGCCCTGGAAGCCGATTATGAAGGTCTCGGCCGCGTCGTGGGCTTTATCGGGGTTCATCCCCAGCGACTGGCCGTAGCGGGCGGCGGCGGCGATGATGCGGTCGAAGGACGTCTCGGCCTGGGCACGGAAGCGGTCGTGGTAGGGGCCCTCGAACAATAGCCCGAAGGTCGGGCAGGCGTCGGCGCTGTTCAGGATGTCGAAGAGCTTGGCCATCTTGTAGCAGAAGGTCGTGACCCCGTGCCGCCAGTCGGGCGCGGCGCGGAAGCTGTCGTCGATCACCCGGATGATCTCGGACGCGGTCCAGTCGGCAGCGGCGCAGGCGAGGTCGGCCTTGCCGTCCGGGAAGTGGTGATACAGCGAGCCCTTGGGCACCCCGGCTTCGGTCAGGATTTCCGTCAGTCCGGCGCCTTCGTACCCGCGCTGGCGGAACAGGCGCGTGGCGGACTGGATCAGGCGGTCGCGGGTGGAGGGTTCGTCGCTCATCGCTTCAACATAGGCAGGCAGGCCCGTCAGGAAAAGACTAGACCGATTGGTCTAATCATGTTAATAGACCAATCGGTCTAATCGACGGAGGCAGCGATGCTGGATGCGACGATGCAGGTTGGCGTAGACGGTGAAGAGTTGGACATCCGCAGTGACGGTGCCACTTTGCGCGGGCGGATGGTGCGACCGAAGGGCACTCCGCGCGCGGCGATGGTGATCCATGGTGCCACAGGTGCCCCCGCAGGATTCTACCGGGGCTTTGCTGAATGGGCCGCGCGGGACCGGGACCTGGCGGTGCTGACCTACGACTACCGGGATTTCGGAGCCTCGCTGCGGCGGCCGATGCGCGGATCGAAGGCCACGCTGGCCGACTGGGGGCGGCTGGATCAGGCGGCGGCCCTAGCGGCGCTGGCGCGGATGTATCCGGATACGGCCCTGTGGGTGCTGGGGCATTCGGTGGGCGGGTTGTGGATGGGCTGGCATCCGGCAATGGAGCGGGTCGCGCGGGCCATAACCATCGGGGCGGGGCTGACCCATGTGTCGGACCATCCCTGGCGCTATCAATGGAAGGCGCGGGTGTTCTGGTCGCCGCCGGTGCGGGCGCTGGCGGCCACGGCGGGCTATCTGCCGGGGCGGCTGGTGGGGCTGGGAGCCGACCTGCCGCGCGGGGTGTATGAAGACTGGCGGCGCTGGTGCACGACCCGGGGCTGGCATCTGTCGGATGTCGGGCGCACCCTGCCATTGCCCGATCCCTCACGGGTGACGGCGCGGCTGCGGATGATCGCGGTGGCGGACGACGACCTGGTGCCGCCCGAAGCCGTCTGGCGGGCACGGGCGCTGTATCCCGAGGCGATGAAGGAGCAGAAGGTGCTGCGGCCTGCGGACTTCGGGTTGGCCAGCATCGGCCACATCCCGCCCTTCACCCGGCGCAACGCGGTTTTGTGGCCGGCGATCCTGGATTAGCGCATCAGGTCATTTTCAGACCAGCCGAGGCGGCCCATGTCTTCGGCCCGGGCGGCGGCGTCGTCGCCGACAATGAACTCGTCCAGCTGCGGCGGCTTGACCGGGGTGGCCGAGAGCATCCCGTGCACCTGACCCCGGTGGTGGGTCTGGTGTTGGAAAACATGGGACAGAAGATCGTCGCGCCGGTCATGCTGGACACGCTCGCCCCGGTCGACCGCCACGATGTCAACCAGACCGGCAGGCGCCAGGCTTTCGACGTGGGACAGAAGCGCTAGGTCGCTGTCCGCCTGCCAGGCGGTCAGGGTGTCAAGGTCCGGGCAGAAAGTCGCCTCGTCCAGGAACGCCCGGTCCAGCGAGCGGCCGAGAAGCGCGTTCAGGTAGAAGCGGTCGACCATCAGGATATGGTTCAGCGTCTTCTGGATGGAGCCAAAGAAGGCTGCGCGCGGGGCGGTCAGCTCGCTTGGGTCAAGGCCCGCGCAGGCGCGGTGCAGGCGGGCATTCGCCAGCCGGTTTGCCTGGGCAAGCTTGCGAAAGACGCGCAGGGGGTCGGACATGGCAGGACCCCGGATACGGGAACGGGTGAGAGGCTGGACAACGACCCAAGCGGGGCTCGTTACGGCTGCTTCCTTCCGGACCTGACCGGGTTGGCGAGGCGCCTGCCCGCGCCAACCTCTCGGGGGGTCATATAGGCGGCGGCGGCGGGATTCGCAAGGAAGCTCTCCGCTTGCCTCATCCGTCACTTCGTGTCCTCCTCTGGCCTGAGAGATTTCCGCGTCAGGGGGGATGCGATGACCAGACTGCAACGCCTGGACTGGCCGGACAACGGAACGCCGGACCTGCCGCCCGCCTTTTCGCTGGCAGAGGCCGAGGCACGGCTGGCGGCGGTCCGTGCGGCGATGGCCGGGGCGGGAAATGCGGCGCTGGTGATCTATGGCGACCGCGAGCATGCGGCGAACCTGCATTGGCTGACGGGCTTCGATCCCCGGTTCGAAGAGGCCGTGCTGGTCATAACGCCGGACGATGCGCTGCTGATCGCAGGGAACGAATGCCTGGCCTATACCGTCATTTCCCCGTTGGTTGCGGCGGGTCAGGTCCGAACCGGGCTTTGCGCCTCCTTGTCGCTGCCCAGCCAGCCGCGCGGGTCGAAACGGCTGTGGGAGTGGCTGGACGAGATCATCCCGGCAGGTGCCAAGGTCGGGGCGGTGGGCTGGAAGTGGTACGATGCAGTCGAACTTCCGCCCGGCGCAGACCCTGCCCTGGCGCTGGATATCCCCGCCTTTCTGGCCGACCCGCTGCGGCAGCGCGCAGGCAGGGTGGAGAACGCGACTGCACTTTTCATGCATCCCGGCCACGGGCTGCGCGCCCGGGTCAGCGTCGACGACATCGCGCGGTTGGAGTTTTCGAACCACATGGCCGCTGCCGCGCTGAAGCGGATGGTCTTCGCCTTCCGCGAAGGGATGACGGATTTCGCCGCCATCGAGGCCGCGCGGGTGGGCGGGCTCCCTCTGGGCTGCCACTCGACCTTTGCGATGGGGGCGACTCCGGGGCTATCCGGGCCCATCGGCGACCGCATCCGGAAGGGTGTCCCGGCCAGCTTCAACATCGCGCATTGGGGGTCGAACATCTGCCGGGCAGGTTGGATGGCGCGGGGGGCCGAGGACCTGCCGGCCAGCGCGGCGGGATACCTGGAGGAGTTCGTCTTCCCCTACACCCGCGCAATGTCCGACTGGTGCGCGATGATGCGGCCAGGGGTGGCGGGTGGCGCGGTCTGGGCGATGATCCATGATCGGCTGCCTGCCGAGTTTGGCATCACGCTGAACCCCGGCCATCTGATCGGGCTGGACGAATGGATGTCATCGCCCATCATGCCGGGGTCGGACATCCTGCTCGCCTCGGGCATGGCGATACAGATGGACGTGATTCCGGCGCATCCCGCCTGGGGGTCCACGCGGATGGAGGACGGCTATGTCATCGCCGATGCGGGCCTCCGGGCGGACCTGACGCGGAAGCATCCGAACGTCGCCCGACGCTGTGCGGCGCGTGCGGACTTCATGGCCCGCGTGATCGGGATTGAGGTGCCGGAGAGCCTCCTTCCCCTAGCCGACACCTGCGGGATCATCGCGCCCTGGCTGCTGGATCCGGCACAAGTCGTCGTGTTGTGACGCCGCGTTCCGGGTGACCTTCGCGTCAAGCTTGGCCATTCTGCGGCGGCCAGGGAGGCCCACATGACCGACTATCCGAACTTGCTGTCGCCGATCACTCTTGCCGGGGTGACCCTGCGCAACCGCAGCCTGATGGGCTCCATGCACACCGGGCTGGAAGAGACGGGCGACTGGGGCCGGGTCGCGGCCTTCTATGCGGCGCGCGCGCGTGGGGGCGCGGGGCTGATCGTCACCGGCGGCATGGCGCCAAACCGCGAAGGCGGGGTGTTTCCCGGCGCGGCGGGGCTGTTTTCCGAAAAGGACGTCGCCAACCACCGCCGGGTGACCGACGCGGTCCATGCCGAAGGCGGCCATATCGCGATGCAGATCCTGCACGCCGGGCGCTATGCCTATGGCAAGGAATGCGTGGCGCCCTCGCCGATCAAGTCCCCGATCTCTCCCTTCCCCCCGCGCGAGCTGGATGAGGAAGGGATCGAGAAACAGATCGCCGACATCGCCACGGCAGCCGCCCGGGCAATCGAGGCAGGCTATGACGGGGTCGAGGTGATGGGCTCGGAAGGCTATTTCCTGAACCAGTTCCTGGTGACCCACACCAACCGCCGCACCGATGGCTGGGGCGGGGCTTACGAAAACCGGATGCGCCTGCCGGTCGAGGTGGTCCGGCGCGTCCGCGCCGCGATGGGGCTGCGGGCGGTGCTGGTCTACCGCATTTCGCTGATCGACCTGGTGCCGGATGGCTCCACCTGGGAGGAGGTCGTGCAGCTGGCCAAGGCTATTCAGGTGGCGGGGGCGTCGTGCCTCAACACCGGGATCGGCTGGCACGAGGCGAGGGTGCCGACCATCGCGACCTCGGTTCCCCGGGCGGGGTTCGCCCACCTAACCGCGCGGCTGCGGCCCGAGGTGTATATACCGGTCATCACCTCGAACCGGATCAACGCGCCCGAGGTGGCAGAGAAGCTGTTGGCGACGGGTGCGGCGGACATGGTATCGATGGCGCGGCCCTGGCTTGCGGATGCGGATTTCATCGTGAAGACCGCCAGCGGCCGGGCGAAAGAGATCGCCCCCTGCATCGCCTGCAACCAGGCCTGCCTGGACCACACCTTCAGTGGAAAGCTGACTTCCTGCCTGGTGAACCCCCGCGCCTGCCATGAGACAGAGCTTGTATATACGCCTACCGACAGCCCGAAGCGGGTGGCCGTGGTAGGGGCCGGACCGGCAGGCATGATGACGGCCATCGTTGCGGCAGGACGAGGCCATCAGGTCACCCTGATCGACAGGGCCGACACGGTCGGCGGACAATTGAACCTGGCGAAGCAGGTGCCCGGCAAGGAAGAGTTCCACGGCCTCATCGACTGGTTCGCCACCATGCTTTCCGCGCCCGGCATAACCCTGCGGCTTGGGCATGAGGCGACCGCCGATGACCTGGCGGGCTTTGACGAGGTGGTGATCGCCTCCGGGGTCAGCCCCCGCGACCCTGGCATTCCGGTAGAGCCGGGGGCCAAGGTCCTGTCCTACATCGACGTCCTTAAAGGCGCGCCGGTGGGCCGCCGGGTGGCCGTGGTTGGCGCGGGCGGGATCGGCTTTGACGTGGCCGAAACGCTGGTGCACGAAGGCACAAGCCCGACGCTGGATTCGGGCCTCTGGCGCGCGGAGTGGGGCGTCAGCGCGCCGTGGGAAGATCGTGGCGGCCTAGACCCCGAGGGGCCGAAACCGCATCCCCCGGCGCGCGAGGTGCATCTTCTGCAGCGCAAGGCGGAAAAGCCGGGCCGGGGGCTGGGAAAGACCACCGGCTGGATTCACCGGGCAAGCCTGGCGATGAAGCGCGTGAAGATGCAGGGCGGCGTCAACTACGAGCGCATCACGCCCGAGGGCCTGTGGATCAGCCACGGCCCGAACCGTGACCAGCCGGAACTGATTGCGGTCGATGCCGTGGTGCTTTGTGCAGGGCAAGAGCCGGAACGGGGGCTCAGCACAGAGCTCGACCGGCGCGGCATCCCCCACCATCGGATTGGCGGGGCGGATGTTGCCTCCGAACTGGATGCCAAGCGCGCGATCGATCAGGCCGCGCGCCTGGCTGCTGGGCTTTAGGGCAGGCTCGTCGGGGACTTCGTCCCTCCTCGCAGGGCGTCCGAGGAGGAGACGAAGTCGAACGACGAGGCCCGGCCTCAGCCGCCCGAGGCCGCTTCCGGCGCCTTGATCACGCCGTTGTCCAGCGCGGTCTGCAGTTCGGTCTGGTCGACCTCGCCGTCGGCGTTGGCGTCAATGCCCTTGAATGCGTCTTCGGTGAGATCCGTCCAGACCGCCTGAAGCTCGGCCAGCGACCAGGTGCCGTTGCCATCGGTGTCCGCAACTTCAGGCAGGGTAGCCTGGGCGAAAGCGGCCGAAGCAAGGGCCAGCGGTGCAAGCAGGATTGCAAAGCGTTTCATGGAAGTCTCCTTTTCTACCCATGATTGAGCGGCGCGGGTTGTCCCGCCCCGTGGGGTAGCTAGGCGGTCGCGGAAGAATGTTCCATAGCTGACCGATCGAACGCCGGACCGTTGACATTTCGTCGCCGGTTTCAGCCAATTGCGCGAACAATTTCCCGCCGATGCGCCTCTGCAAGCCTTTCGCCGCCCAAGAAACGCCGGATCTTTGGCGGTGGCTTGCCGACAAAATGCCTGACGAAGTCGTTTCCCCGCCTTGAACGATCCCCCACAATACCCCGGATCGGTCGCTCGATTGCCGCCTTCCTGCCCGAATTCCTTGTGAAACCTTATTGTCATAAATGGCGTGATTGTTCCCAAGAGGACACTATGGATCGACTGACAGAGATGGAGGCCTTTGCCACGGTAGTGGATCAAGGCGGCTTCACCGATGCAGCCAAGAAGATGGGGATTTCCAAGTCCGCCGTCTCGAAACACGTTTCAGCGCTTGAGGCCCGGCTTGGGGCCCGCCTGCTGAACCGCACCACGCGGCGTGTCAGTCCGACCGAAATCGGCCTTGCCTATTATGACCGTGCTCGCCGCGTGCTGAACGACGCGGGCGAGGCGGATGCCCTGGTCACCTCGATGCAGTCCGCGCCCTCGGGCCTTCTGCGCGTGTCGGTGGCCACGGATTTCGGCGTGAACCTGTTGTCGCCAATCCTTGGGGACTTCCTACTGGAATACCCCGACATCACCGTGAACATGGTGCTGAACAACCGCTACGTGGAGCTGATCAGCGAAGGCTTCGACATGGCGATTCGCGTGGGCGAACTGGAGGACAGCTCGCTTCGCGCCCGGAAGCTGACCGAGACGACCAAGCGCATGATCGGCTCGCCGTCCTATTTCCAGCGCTTCGGCCGTCCGCAAAAGATTGACGACCTGAACGACCACAAGCTGCTGCACTATTCGAATCAGGCCAATGGCAACGTCTGGAAGATCACCGCGCCCTCGGGCGAAAAGCGGCAGGTCCGGTCGGTCGGCTGGC
>JBJTSJ010000129.1:0-7848 GCA_046076605.1 Tabrizicola sp. | reverse complement strand
CTTGAAGCTGGTCGTGGCGGTCCAGTAGATCGGGAAGAGGCAGATGACGGCCCAGAACGCCAGCACGCCGTATATCGCCGTGCGGCTGGCCCACCATTTCATGCGGAACCCGCGGTCGGCGTCGCTGTCGCGGAAGATCTGGACGGGGGTGTCGGTCATCTGTCCCTCACGTCCGGGGTTTCGTCAGGCGGTTGGCGAACTTCATCAGGAATGTCATCGCGATGACGATCAGAACCAGGTAGACCATCGCCAGCATCGTCCCGTAGCCGACGTTCGACCGTTCCCGGTATTCGCGGAAGATGAAGCTGGTGACGGTATCCGTCGCGCCGCCCGGCCCGCCAGAGGTCACGGTGATGACGATGTCGGCGAGCTTCAGCTTGAAGATGATGCGGATCAGGATCGCGGTGACCGAGACGGGCAGCATCAGGGGGAAGGTGATCTCCCAGAAGCTTTTCCAGCCCGTCGCGCCGTCGACCTTGCTGGCCTCCTGCAGTTCTTTCGGGATGGCCTGGAGGCCTGCCAGCAGCATAATCATCATGAAAGGGATGAAGGTCCAGGCGTCCAGCACCATGATGGTGAGCTTCGCCATCCAGGGGCTTTCGAAGAAGCTCGGGTTCTCAATCCCCGCCGCGCGTGCCAGGCGGGCGAGGGGGCCGAAGCGGGGCTCCAGCATCGACTTGCCGATCATCCAGGACACGGCGACCGGAGAGAGCATCAGCGGCATCAGGAAGGCCACGCGCCAAAACTTGCGGGCGCGGATCTGGCCGGCAAGGATCAGCGCCAGGCCGAAGGCGATGGCATATTCGACGAGGATCGCCAGAACGTAGATCACCATGTTGCCAAGCGCGTTCCAGTAGAACGGGTCACCCCACATCTGGACGAGGTTGTCGACCCCGTTGAACTGGCGGCCGTCGAGGCTGGAGAGGTTCCAGTTCGAGAAGGCGATGATGAGGCCGAACAGCAGCGGGAACACCGTCAGCGAGACGACGAACAACGCGGCGGGCAGGACGAACAGCGTGCGCTTGCCCTGTTCGCCCCGGATGAGCACCTGCGCCCAGCAGAGCGCAGTGGCCCAAAGGCAGAAAGCATAAAGTGTTGGCCTCCAGGTGGTGAAGCCAAAGTCCTGCCACCCAAGGGTCTGCGCGGTCTGTGCAAAGGCCATGAGGGCAAGCAGTGCCGCCGTTCCCCAGACCAGGATCTTGCCGAACCGGGCCCGGCCCGGGGCGATGTCGTCCGAAGTGACGACGTGCAGCTGATCGCTTCCACTCATGACTGACATGTTAGCCATGCGCCGCTGGCGTTGGGAAGGGGGAATCGCTGCGGCTCAGGTGTCGAGAATCAGCGTCAATGCCGGGCTGCTGCTTTGGTATCTTCGATCATCTGACTGCAGAAATGCAGAGAGATTTCAACCAGATTTCGCAGGGCTGCTTCGGACCGGACAGAGGAAATGCTGGAAGATCAATTTAGTGCGCGACCCGGTGCGATGATGCATCACTCGTATGTAAGGTTATCGTTACAATTGCAGTTGTCATCAATAAGTGACAGATTAACAGTTGGAGCCGCCTGCGCGCCTATTTCTTGGGCAAGCGGTTCGGGCGGGCGGAAGGTCGTCAACCCGTCTAGGTAAGACAGCGACGACGCGGGCACGGAGGGAAGCATCTATGTCCAACGATCCTGACAAGGTCTGGCCGACTGGCCTGACGCTTCGGGAAGCCGAAGAAGTACACAGCTATCTGATCGACGGTACGCGGGTCTTTGGGGTGATCGCCCTGATTGCCCACGTGCTGGTCGCCGTCTCGACCCCGTGGCTCGGGTGAGGGGGGCAGCATGAACAACGCAAAAATGTGGCTTGTCGTAAAGCCGACCGTTGGTGTTCCGCTGTTCCTGTCGGCAGTAGCCGTCGGGTCGTTCGCCGTCCATGTCGCTGTTCTCAGCAACACGACCTGGGTTGCGGATTTCCTGTCGGGCAAGGCACTGGGCACCGGAATGGCATCTGCCGAACAGGTTCTGCCTGAGCAGGATGTCGCGAAGGTCTCCTACGTGCCAGGTGGTTCGCATGAGGTTCTGATCACGATGCCGGACGGCACCACAGCACGGGCCGTGCTGCAGATGCCGGAAGATCTGGCATCGCTGAACTGACCGACGGCCCGCGCAGGGCGTGGCTTTGCGCGGCGAGTTGATGGGTATGAGGTCCTTCTGTCCTCCGGCAGAGGGGCCTCATCCCTGATCCCTCAGGCCCGTCGCGCCATGCCGGGTCAAACGAAGGGTATGTCTGCGATGATCAATTACAAGCGTTTTGCCCTTACCAAGCTTGCCGCGATCGGGCCGCGCTGGCTGCCCTTTGCCGATTTCGCATCGGCCGAGGTTCCGTTGTCGCGCCTTTTGCGGCTGTCGCTGTTCCAGGTGACGGTCGGCATGGCGCTGGTCCTTATGGTCGGCACGCTGAACCGGGTAATGATCGTCGAGCTGAAGGTCCCTGCGACGCTGGTCGCGGTGATGCTGGCGCTGCCCTTGCTGTTCGCGCCATTCCGGGCGCTGATCGGGTTCAAGTCGGACACGTTCCGCTCGGCCCTTGGGCTGCGGCGCTTGCCCTATATCTACAAGGGCACGATGTACCAGTTTGGCGGGTTCGCCATCATGCCCTTCGCGCTTTTGGTTCTGTCGGGCTATGGCGAGGCGGTGGATGCCCCACGCTGGATCGGGCTTGGCGCCGCTGCGCTGGCCTTTTTGCTGGTCGGGGCGGGCGTGCACATCGTGCAGACCGTCGGCCTGGCGCTGGCGACCGATCTGGTCCCCGAGGAGGACCAGCCAAAGGTCGTCGGCCTGATGTATGTGATGCTGCTGGTCGGCATGATCGTCAGCTCCTTCGCCTATGGCGCGCTTCTGGAGGCTTATTCCCCTGGGCGGCTGATCCAGGTGATCCAGGGATCTGCGGTCGTGACGGTGGTCCTCAACAGCTTGGCCATGTGGAAGCAGGAAGCGCGGAACCGCGCGCGGGGTGGCACGCCGCAGCCGGTCGTGCGCTTTGCCGACGCCTGGGCGCGATTGGCGGCGCGGCAGGGGATGCTGCGGCTTCTGGCGGTGATCGCGCTGGGGACGGCAGGGTTCGGGATGGCCGATGTCCTCTTGGAGCCCTACGGTGGGCAGGTCCTGCATATGACGGTGGCGCAGACGACGCGGCTGACGGTGGTGCTGGCGCTGGGCAGCCTGGTCGGCTTTGGCCTGGCCTCGCGCTGGTTGGGGCGGGGCGGGCAGCCCTTGCAGGTTGCGGCGGTGGGAGCGGCGCTTGGGGTGCCGGCCTTCCTTCTGGTGCTGACGTCGGCGCTGATCGGGTCTGCAGAGCTCCTGATCGGCGCGACGCTGCTGGCGGGGTTTGGCGCCGGGCTCTTCGGCCACGGCACCCTGACCGCCACGATGCGCAGCGCGCCCCGGGATCAGATCGGTCTATCGCTGGGGGCCTGGGGTGCGGTGCAGACGACCGCAGCCGGGGTCGCCATCGCCGTGGGCGGCGTCATCCGCGACGCGATGTTGCTGGCCCCGGGGGCAAGCGCCGGCGGGGCCGAGCCCTATGTCCCTGTCTTCGCGCTTGAGGCAGCCCTGTTGGCACTGGCGCTGGTTGTGGCCTGGCCATTGTTGGGCCGCAGGGTCGACAGGCCGACCGACCATCCTATCTTGGACGACAAGTCCGTCGCCGGGGGCAAGGACAGCATCGTGACGACAAAGGCATGACAGACGGCGAACACGATTCCGGCCATTCAACAACGGGTGAGACATGACCACGATCATCACAAGACTGTATCCCGACCTGGCCACGGCCCAGGGCGTTGTCGCGGCGCTCATGGCCAATGGCCATGAGCCCTCGACCATCGACGTCATCACCAAGGGCGGCGATGGCTCGCCCGAGGACCGCATGCTGGCGGCTCGGGTGCCGAAGGCGTCCGCGGCCGCATATGCGGCGGGCATCAGCAAGGGCGGGGCGCTTGTTGTAGTGCAGGCGCCGTTCGCGCCGATGGGGACCGCGCGGGATGCCATGAAGGTGGTGAACCGCACGCCCGCGATCAACGTGGGCATCGAGAACGAGGACGTCTACATCCGCGAACAGCCCAAGGTAGAGATCTCGGGCAAGGTTCAGCAGGGGACGGTCTTCTACATGTCCAACCCGCATCGGTCGCTGGGCCACGGGCATATCCTGGGTTCGAACCCGATCCTGCCTGCGAAGGAACGCACCTCGGCGATCCGTGGCGGGGCCTACATGTCGAAGATGTTCTGGCCGATGAAGCTGGTCTCCACCGGCCGTCAGGCGAATTCTGCGATTTCCGGGGGCTTCCTCTTCTCGCAGATGTTCGGCGTCCCTACGTTGCTGGCCGACCTGCCATCGCGCGAGTTGATCCCGACGAAGGTCTAGACGACCGTTCCGTCCGGTCCTGCAGAAACAGAACGGCGCGTGGGGACCGCGCGCCGTTCTTTCTTTGCATGAAGGCGGGAAGCGCGGGTGGCCCGCGCTTCTGCCGATGTCACATCCCCAGGGATGCCTTGTACAACTTGATCTGGTTGTCGCGGCCGATCTGGTCGGTGATCTTCTCCCAGGCGGCGGCGATGGCATCTGCCGTCTCCTGCGCGCTGGCGTACTGCCCGGCGAAGCCCTTGGCCAATTCGTCCTCGGCCACCGAGTAGTACTGGAAGATCCCCGGGATCCGCGGCTCGATCGCGGCGTTGGGGTGGTTGTAGCTATCGCGGTTCGACCCGAGGTAATCCTCGACGAAGGCCCGATCGTAGCCTGCCGCTTCCCATTCCTCGAACTGGAAGTGCGAGTTGCGGTAGGGCTGGAAGCCCGAGGGATAGGCAGCCATCCAGAGCGAGATGTCCTTGCCGCCCAGATGCGCGGCAGCCGACCAGGCGGCCTTGCGCTTCTTCTCGTCGCCCGAGACGCGGTTCGTGACATAGACGCCCCAGCCGAGATAGGCGAGGTTCGGGGCGAAGTTCTCGGTCTCTTCCCAGGCACCGGCAGCGTGATTGTAGACGCGCTTGGCGCCGGGGTTGATGTCGAAGCCCACGACGTCACCCACGACCGAGGTGTCGGAGGTGCGGGCGTTCGAGCCGATGTCGCCCCACCAGGTCAGTGCCGCGCCGGTTCCGGCCAGGAACTGCTGGAAGCCGGTGGTGCCGGGGTCAGCGTTGATCTGGTCGGCGGGATAGGCGTCAGCCTTGATCAGGTCCATTACGTCCTGGATCGCCTGCACCCAGGCTGGGTTGTTCACCATGGGCTTCATCGTGTCAGGCTCGAACAGCCATGCCGGGCTGCTGGGATGCTTGGCATAGGCCGAAGCCCGGTCTTCCAGGAAGTAGAAGCCGAAGCCGCCCCAGCCTTTCAGCGGGTCAAGGAAGCCATAGGCCGGAAGGCCGGTCAGCGGATCGGTCTGGCCCTTCAAGGCGACTGACATCGCGTTCACGTCTTCCCAATGCTTCGGCATCTCGGCCCCGCCGATGCCACCCTCGCCGAAATAGTCCTTGCGGTAGGCGAGCGTGTGGCAGTCGCCGTCGATGGTAATCCGGTAGGATTTGCCGTCCCAGGTGCCGACCGGGGGCTGCAGGTAGGCCACGAGGTCATCGGCCTCGATCTGGGCGGCAACCCAGTCAGGCATCGGGTCAAGAAGGCCCTTGCCGGCGGTGTCGCCCTCGAAGGGCGCGCCCATCTCGATGATGTCGAAGTCGACGGTACCAGTGGCAATGGCCTGCTGGAGCCGCGGGTTATAGTCGGCCTGCGCAAGATCGATCCAGTTGATCTTCGCGCCGGTATAGGCCTCCCATGGCTTGAGGAAGCCGCGGAAAAGCACGTTGTGCAGGTTCTGGTTGTTGAGACCCATGAAGGTCAGCTCGACGCCCGCAAACTCGCCCTCGGCGACGTTTGCCTTGGTCGGCCCAAGGCACAGCTCTCCGACCTTCTGCCAGTCGGCGTCACTGGGAGAGCCCGCGCCCACGCCCGGGATCGCCAGGATCTGGGCGCGCAGGTTGTCTTGCGCCATTGCCGGTCCGCTCATCACCTTCGGCATCGCGGCCATCGCACCCAGCGCGACCGAGCCCTGCAGCATCCGGCGACGGCTGAGCCGCGACCGGGACATCATCTCGTAAAGATCGACCTTCAAGGTAGTTCCTCCCTTTGGAACATGCCGGCGTCTGCTTTTCAGCCGCGGCCTGGTGTCTGGTTATGGTTGGTGCAGCAACAGCCTGCCCTGCGTCCCGGCTCCTCCCGAATCGCGCGGCGGCCCATGAACGACTGGGGTCTCCCTCTCCCCTTTTCTGGCAGCTTGCCGGGGGCAGCTTCGCAAAGCGGCAGGGACCTGTCAAGTTTCTAACATGTTAGTATGGTCAGCGGATGGACAGACCCCGCTTGGCTGGGTTACGACTCGGCAAGGGGCACCAGGGAGACGAGCGCTTGGCCGAAGTGACGATCCGCGCGTTGCGCAAGACTTATGGTGGCTTGCAGGTCTTACACGGACTTGACCTGGACATCCCCGACGGGGCCTTCGTGGTGCTGGTTGGGCCGTCAGGTTGCGGCAAGTCCACGCTTCTGCGGATGATCGCGGGGCTGGAGGAAGTGACGGCGGGCGACATCAACATCGGCCCGAAGCGGGTGAACAACCTGCCGCCGTCGGAGCGCGACATCGCGATGGTGTTCCAGAACTATGCGCTTTACCCGCACAAGACCGTAGCCGCGAACATGGGCTTTGCGCTGAAGATGCGCGGGATGGAGAAGGACGCGATCCGGGCCAAGGTCGAACGCGCGGCGGAAATCCTGGGGCTGACGCCCTACCTTGACCGCTATCCCCGTGCCCTGTCGGGCGGCCAGCGTCAGCGCGTCGCCATGGGCCGGGCCATCGTGCGCGATCCGCAGGTCTTCCTGTTCGACGAGCCGCTCTCGAACCTGGACGCCAAGCTGCGGGTCCAGATGCGGACCGAGATCAAGGAACTGCACCAGCGGCTGAAGACCACGACGGTCTACGTCACCCACGATCAGATCGAGGCGATGACGATGGCCGACCGGATCGTCGTCATGCAGGGCGGCCGAATCGAACAGGTCGGTGCTCCGCTTGATCTTTACGACCGCCCGGCGAACACCTTCGTCGCGGCTTTCATCGGCAGCCCGTCGATGAACCTGCTGGACGGTCGCGTTGCGGGTGGGAGGGTGCAGGTAGCTGGCGCGACGCTGCCCCTGCCGGCCGGTGTAGAGCCGACCGAGGGACAGGAAGTGGTCTATGGAATCCGACCGGAGCATCTGTCTTTGGCCGACCAGGGCCTGACCGGGACCGTTGCGGTCGTCGAACCCACGGGGTCCGAGACCCACGTCGTCGTCCGGCTGGAAGGGCGCGAGATGACGGCGGTCTTCCGCAATCGCGTTGCTTTCGGACCGGGGGCCACGATCACTCTGGCGCCCGACGCTGCGGTGGCGCATCTATTCGACAAGGCGACCGGCAAGCGCATCTAGACCGGCCCGCCACAGGGAGGACACATGCTGAAGGGTATCGACAACCGGCTGAACGCCGAGGTGCTGGCCACCTTGCGCGCGATGGGTCATGGAGACGTGCTGATCGTAGCGGACACCAACTTCCCATCAGATTCGGTGGCGCGGGCTACGGTGACGGGCAAGCTTCTGCGGATGGAGAACCTGACCTGCGCCGAAGCCGTGAACGCGATCCTGTCCGTCCTGCCGCTGGACACCTTCGTCGACGATTTCGCGGGCCGGATGGAGGTCGTGGGCGACCCGACCACCCTGCCCCCGGTCCAGATCGAAGTCCAGGCCGAGATCGACCGCGCCGAGGGTCGCCCGCGCCCGATGATCGGGATCGAACG
>JBJTSJ010000128.1:0-4201 GCA_046076605.1 Tabrizicola sp. | reverse complement strand
CCAGGTTCCGCTTGCGGCGCTGGCAAGGACGGCGTCGCAGAAGAGCATTTCGTAGTGGCCATCGTCGAAGGTGGCCCAGGTGGACTCGGGTCCACGTCCGCCGCGCGCGACGTCGCGGTAGACTTGTGTGAAGAAGGCTGCCCAGGTGTCGGCAAAACCTTCCGGGTGGCCACCAGGCATAAAGGCTGCTGCCGCGCCGGTGGGGTTCATCAGCGACGGGTCGCGCAACAGGACCTGGTTCGGTGCCTCGCGGTGGCCGATCCAGAGGTCTTCGGGGTGTTCGGCAGACCAGGCGGCGGAGGCTTTCGAGCCGGAAACATCCCAGCTGAGCAGACCCCGGCGGCCGTGGCTGACCTGGCTGGTGGACATCATTCCCCGCCCGCCGTTGTCGTAGCGCAGAAGGATCGTGGCAGCGTCGTCCGTTTCGATCTTGCGGGTTTCGGCCGGGCCTTTCGTCGCGGTGAAGGTTTCGACTGGCCCGATGGGCTTCTGGCGTTCCTTGATGAAGGTGGCAAGCTCGGCGATCACCGCGACGGGCTTTTGCCCGGTGATGAAGTTCGTCAGGTCCACCCAATGCGTGCCGATGTCTGAAACCGACCGCAGCGGCCCGCCCTCGGACGCCTCCAGCCGCCAGTTCCAGTCGGTGTCCTTGGCCAGCCAGTCCTGATGGAAATGCCCGGTGATGAGGCGCAGGTCGCCGAGGTCTCCGGCCTTCATCATCCCGTGGGCGTGCTGGTTGAGCGGGTAGAAGCGGGTGTTGTAGCAGACCGCTGCGACCTTTCCGCTCGCGCGGGCCATCTGGACCATTTCGGCCGACTGCGCCGAGGTCATGGCCAGCGGCTTTTCGCAGATCACATGCTTACCGGCGGCGAGAATGGCCTTGACCTGCGGGTAATGGGCGACGTTGGGAGAGGTGACGTGGACGACCTGTACCGAGGCGTCGGCGAGGAGTTCATCCAGCGACCCGTAGGCCTTCGCCACCCCCAGCGCCTTTGCCCGCTCGGCCCCGCGTGCGGCGCTGGAGCCGAGGACGCCGACGATCGGGATGCCGAGGCGGCGAAGGGTGGACAGATGCACTGCGCCGATGAAGCCGGTGCCGATGACGGCGGCGCCAATCTGGGAAAGGTCAGACAACGGAATATCCCCCGTCTATGGCAAGGCAGGTGCCGGTCATGAATGCCGCCGCGTCCGAGGCCAGGAACAGCACCGGCCCAGCGATGTCTTCGGGCTCTCCCCAGCGGCCCATCGGGGTCCGGGCCGAGACATTGGCGACATGCACCGGATCGGTCCGGCTGCGGGCGGATTGCTGGGTGACGATGAAGCCGGGGGCGACGGCGTTCACCCGGATGCCGTCCCCGGCCCAGGCGATGGCGAGCGACTTTGTCAGCTGCACCACGGCGGCCTTCGAGGCGCCATAGGCCGGGTTCTTCGGGCTGCCGAACATCGCATACATCGACGCGATGTTGATCAGCGCCCCCTTCGCTGCCTTCAGCTGCGCATGAAACGCCTCGGCCATGCGGAAGGTGCCGTGCAGGTTCACGTTCACCACATGGGCGAAGAAGTCGGGTGCCATCTCTTCCCCCCTGGCGGTGATGGCAGCGCAGTTGACCAGCACATCCACGCGGTCATGTTTGGCCGCAAACTCCCGAACCGCGGCCCCGTCCGTCACGTCAAGCTGGGTATAGGCAAAGCGCGCCGCATCCTCGGGCGCAGGTTCCGGTTCGGCCCCGGTGATCGCGACCTTTGCACCCGCCTCCTGGAAGGCGCGGGCGATGGCGGCCCCGATCCCGGCGCGGCTGGCACCAACGACCACGACCTCGGCCCCCGCAAAATCGAAGCGAGTGTGCATCATGACGTCCTCCCCCGACCATCCTTGGTCAGCTTCCGAGTCGATGCAACGGATTTTTCATTTTTTGGATTCTGGGTATTCGCAACTGTCCCTAACTTGCGCCCCAGCCCGACGATCATCGCCTGTGCCACCACCATGGCGGGCACCTGACTGCGGAAATGGCCAAGTCTGGCCTCATTCACGTAAAGGACGTGCGTGCCTAACCCCGCGACCGGGGACAACGCGTTGTCGGTGATGACCAGCACCCGGTTGCCCCGCGCGGCGGCCATGCGGACGACCTCGACCGTCTCGGGCGTGTAGTCGTCGAAGGTCATCGCGAGCAACGTATCCCCAGGCCCCATCGCCGCGACCTGCATCGCCCGCATCGCACCCAGGTTGTCGATCAGTTGCGCCCGCCGCCCGATGCTGCCAAGGCCATAAACCGTGTAAGCCCCAAGGCCGAAGGCCCCCCGTGCAGCGGCGACATGGACGACCTCGGTCATGGCCAGGACCTCAACGCAGGCGGCCAGCTGGTCACGGTCGAGCGCCTCTTCAATCCGCAGCAGCGATTGAACTGCGGCCTGCACGAAGCTGCCGAAGACCACGCCCGGCTGGTCCAGATCGCTGTCCCCCGCCCCGGCGACACGCTGGGCATAGGGCAGTCGCGGGCCAAGCAGACGTTCGCGGAACACCAGTTGCAGGTCGGCAAAGCCCTGGAAGCCCATTTCCTTGGCAAAGCGGGTGATGGTGGCGGGGGGCACGTCGGAAAGGTCGGCCAGCCGGACAAGGGTGGAGACGGCGACCTCTTCCGGGTGGTTCAGGCAGAATTGTGCGACTTGCGACAGCCGTTTCGACAACCGGTCTGCCCGTGCCACAAGCGCGGCGCGCAAAGCTTCGAAATCGCGGGGCGGAGAGTGGTCGTTCATCGCGCCCCCGCCACCCGCTGTTCAAAGTCGATGATCGCCCCGCTCATCGGAACCGAAGCGTCAGAGAGCAGAAATGCCGCCAGCCGGGCGCATTCCTCGGCGGTGACAAGCCGACCCAGCGGCTCGGTAGCGGCAACCTTCGCCTCCCAGTCCGGTCCCATAAGCGCGGTCTGGATGCGGTCCTCGGATTCCGTGGCGACCCAGCCAAGGTTGATGCCATTGACGCGGATCCGGTCGGCCATGTGGGCGTGGGCGGCGTTCTTCGTCAGGGTGACCATGGCCCCCTTGGAGGCGGAATAGATCGCCAGGTCCGGGATGCCGCAATGCGCGTTCATCGACAGGATGTTGACGATGGCCCCCGGTGCCTTGCGCGCCCGCATGTCGGCGATGGCAGCCTGCATCAGCAGGAACCCGGCGCGGGCGTTCACCGCGAAAAGCTCGTTCCAGACCGCAATCGTGCCCGTCACGAAGGACCCCCGCGTGGTCAGGCCTGCCGCATTCACCAGCCCGTCTATCCGCCCTAAGCGCTTGACGGCCATCACGGCGACCATGTCCGGGCCATCCACCTCGGACAGGTCCGCGACCACCGTCCCGACCTCCCCCGGCAATTCGCCTGCGATCCGTTCAAGCCCCGCTGCGTCGCGGTCAGTCAGCATCAGCCCGCCCACACCTTCGGCCACAAGCATGCGGGCGATGGCCGCTCCGATGCCGCTTGCCGCCCCGGTGACGATCACTGCCTGCCGCTGAAGGTCGAGGTTCATCCGCCGATACCCGCGAGGAAGACTTCCCGCTCCCGTTCGTCCATGGTGACGACATGGCGGGGCTCGGGGAAGGCCCCTTGCGCGACGTCCTGTCGGAATTCGCGGAAGGCGGCGATGCGTTCGGCCTGCAGCCGGTCATACTCGGCCGCGAAGTTGCGGTAGACCTTGGCATGGCGCGGCATGTGGCCACGGTTCTCGCCCAGGATGTCTTCGGCAAAGAGGTACTGCGCGTCGCAGCCGGGCCCCGCGCCCATCGACCACAACAGCAGGTCCAGCCGGGCACTGATCGCGGTGGCGACCTCGACCGGGACGACCTCGATCTCGACGGCGAAGGCACCGGCCTCCTGATAGCGGCGGCAGTCGTGGAAAAGGGCGATGGCGGCGTCTGCAGTCTTTCCGACGGCACGGAACCCGCCGGTGAATGTCGCGCGGGACGGCACCAGGCCGACGTGGCCGACGATGGGCACATATTCGCGGGCGAGGTACTCCACCGTCTGCAGGCTGCCCGAGCAGTACAGCGCATCAGCCCCCGCCTGCAGCATCTGGCCAAAGAAGCGCAGGTAGTCGTCGGGGGTTCCGGCCTCGGGGTGGGCCTTGCCGGTCATGCTGAAGACCGAAGGTGCCACGTCCCGATAGCGCGGATGGGCCACCAGGTCCGGCGGAACCGAGGCGATGTCGATCCCGGC
>JBJTSJ010000127.1:0-8474 GCA_046076605.1 Tabrizicola sp. | reverse complement strand
CCATGAACTCCTGCCCAATGCGCTGGAGCGGATCGAACGCAACCTCGCCCAGGCTTGCGAGGCGGTTCCCTGCCTTGGCACAGCGGGTCTGAAGCGCGTCATCAACGGGCCGATGATCTTCTCCCCCGACCTCGCCCCCCTGATCGGACCCTATCCAGGCAGGGCGAATTACTGGACGGCCTGCGGCGTGATGACCGGCTTCAGCCAGTCCGCCGCCATCGGCATGATCACCGCCGCCTGGATGGCCGAGGGCGAGCCGCCGATGGATGTCTTCATGTGGGACGTGGCGCGCTATGGGCGCTGGGCCGGCAAGGACTATGCCAAGGCCCGCACCGGCGACATGTATGCCACCCGCTTCAAGACGTTGTACCCCTACGAGGAACGCCCGGCCGGTCGCCCCGTCCTGACCACGCCCGCCTTTGCCGCCTACCGCGACATGGGCGCGGTGTTCGGGGCCTCGGACGGCGTGGAATACCCGCTGTGGTTCGCGCCCAAGGGGGTGGAGGCGAAAGACAGCCTGACCTTCCGCCGCCCGAACTGGTGGCCCCATGTCGGCGCCGAGTGCAAGGCGCTAACCAATGGCGTCGGGATTATCGACATCTCGACCTACGGCAAGCACATCGTGCAGGGGCCAAAGGCCCATGCCTGGCTGGAACGGCTGATGGCCAACCGGATGCCCACCCGCGACGGGCAGATGGCGCTGACACCGATGCTGTCGCCCAAGGGGCGGCTGGTGGGGGAGTTCTCGGTCTCGCAACTGTCGCCGGAGGAATTCCTGCTGGTCGGCTCCGGCACTGCAGACCGTTACCACCACCGGATCTGGGAGGCCTATCTGCCCGCCGAGGGCGTCAACGTCGAAAGCATGACGACGAAGCTCTGCGGCTTCTCCGTCTCCGGCCCCAACGCCCGGAAGCTGCTGGAGAAACTCTGCGACACCGACATTTCCGCCGAGGCTTGGAGATATGGCCGCGTCGGTCGGGTGCAGATGGGCCCCTCCGCAGACGCCATCCTGTCCCGCGTCGCCTACACGGGCGAGTTGGGCTATGAGGTGCTGGTTCCCTACAACGCGCACCTGCCGCTGCTGGAGGCGCTTCTGCGCGCGGGCGCTGATCTGGGCGTAGAGCTGGCGGGCATCCGCGCTCTGAATTCCCTGCGCATCGAGAAGGGCTATGGCGCCTGGGGCCTGGAATATGCCCCCGACTACACGCCTTTCGAGGCGGGGATGGGCCGCCTGGTGAAATTCGACAAGGGCGACTTCGTAGGCCGCGAGGCGGCGCTCAGGGCCCGGGATGAGGCCCCGCGCTGGACCTATCGCCAGTTCGACATCGCCACCACCGACGCCGAACCCTGGGGCGGCGAGCCGGTGATGCGGGAGGGCCGCGTGGTGGGCTACCTCACCTCGGCCGCCTATGGCCACCGCGTCGGGCATTGCGTGGCCCTTGGCTACATGAAGGGCGAACACGCCGACACCACCGACGGCCTTTACATCGACATCCTCGGCGACCGCCGCGAAGTGACGGTCCGGACCAAGGCCGCCTTCGACCCCGAAGGCAAACGCATGCGGGGCTGACTGGCCCCATTTCCCAAGAAGACCGGGCCAACCGGCATCTCAACCCCCAACAAGGAGAACCCAATGCTGAACCGTCGTTCCCTTTTCGCCAGTGCCGCCGCCCTGATGATGGCCTTCACCGCCGAGGCCCAGGCCGAAGGCGTCCTGCGCGTCGCCATCTCAACCGGTTATCCTCCCTTCGACGTCTTGAACGCCGACGGCACCTATGGCGGCTTCGACGTCGAATTCGCCAACCTGATCTGCGAGCGGATGAACAAGACCTGCGAATTCACCGACATCGAATGGGATGGCATCATTCCCGGTCTTTTGGCGAACAAATACGATGTCATCATCGCCTCGATGGGCATCAACGAAGAGCGGATGAAACAGGTCGACTTCACCGAACCCTACTACAAGGGCCCCTCGGCACTGATCGCCAAGAAGGATGCGGGCTTCACCGCCGACGAGGCGGGCACGGCCGGCAAGGCCATCGGCGTGCAGCGCGCCACCGCACATGAATGCTATATCGGCAAGCACATGACGCAGGCCGACATGCGCCAGTATGCCACCTCGGAAGAGGCCTATCTTGACCTGCAGGCCGGTCGGATCGACGCGGTTCTTGTCGACACGATCCCGGGCGAGGAATGGCTGAAATCCGACCCAGCCAACGCCGAGGCCTTCGCCCCGATCTCGGCTGATCTCTACGACATGGAGTGCTTTGGCGTCGGTCAGGGCATCGCGCTGCGGAAAGGCGAGGATGCGCTGAAGGCGGAACTGAACGCCGCGATCCTGAAGACGCGCGAGGACGGGTCCTATCTGGAGCTGTCGAACCGGTATTTCGGCCGCGATATCTACGACTTCTGATCCCTGGGAGGGGCCCGCACGGCCCCTCTCTTCTCCTTGAAGGAGACGGCGTATGGCAGACCTTTGGGAGTATCGCTGGCTCTTGCTGCAAGGCACGGGGATGACCCTGCTTCTGGGCTTCAGCGGGCTGATCCTCTCGCTGATGATCGGTCTTCTCGGCGCCTCGGCCAAGATCGGCGGCGGGCCTGTCGCAAGCCGGATCGCCGGGGGCTACACGACCTTTGTCCGGTCTGTCCCCGACCTTTGCATGATGCTCCTCCTGTTCTTCGGCGGGCAGACGCTGATGAACAAGTTGGGGGCCTGGACCGGCTGGTGGGAGTACATCGAGGTCAACGCTTTCGCGGCGGGCGTCATCACCATCGCCTTCATCTTCGGCGCCTACATGACGGAAACCTTCCGCGGCGCCTATGGCTCGATCCCCAAAGGTCAGTTCGAGGCGGCATTGGCCATCGGCATGACCAGGCGTCAGATGTTCCGGCTAATCACCTTCCCGCAACTCATGAGCTATGCGCTACCATCCATAGGGGTGAACTGGATGGTGCTCTTGAAGACCACCGCCCTCGTTTCGGTCCTGGGCCTGCATGATCTGGTGTTCTTCGGCGTCTCGGCCGGGCGGTCCACCCGCAACCCCTTCGCCTTTCTGATCGCGATCATGGTGATCTACCTGATCCTGACCGCCCTGTCCGATCTAGTCCTCCGCGCGTTGGAGCGGCGCTACACAAAGGGAAGGATGCTGCGGACATGAGCTCCGCCCCGGACCCGATTGCCGACATCCTGGCAGCCATCGCGGCCTTCTCCGAAACCTCGGCTCCCATCGACTTTGTCCTGATCCTGTCGCACTGGGACATCTTCCTGCAGGGCATGCTGAACACCGTGGCCCTTGTGCTGATCGGGCTTTCCTTCGGCGCGGTGATCGCGCTGCCGATGGCCATTGCCCGCTGGCAGCGCACCCCGGTCGCCTCGCCTCTGGTCGGAGCCTTCGTCTATGTCTTTCGCGGCACGCCGATGCTGGTGCAGGCCTATGTCATCTACTACGGCCTTGCCCAGTTCGAATGGGTGCGCGACGGCCTGCTTTGGACCGTGCTGAGGGAACCATGGTGGTGCTGCGCCATCGCCTTTGCGATTAACTCGGCGGCCTATCAGGTTGAGATCTACCGGGGCGGTCTGGATGCGGTGCCAAGGGGCGAGATCGAGGCGACCATCGCCGTCGGCATGACGAAAGGAATGGCGCTGCGCCGGATCATCCTGCCCTCGGCCCTACGGCGCTGCCTGCCGATGATCGGGAATGAGTCCTTGTTCCTGCTGCACGGGTCAGCCATCGCCTCGATGCTGACGGTGATCGACGTGCTGGGCGCGGGACGAAAACTGAACGCGCAGTACTACCTAGCGTATGAAGGCTTTCTGGCCGCGACCGTCATCTACATGGTCCTGGTCTTCGGGATCACCCGAATCCTTGCCTTCGTCGAGCGACGGACGATGCGGCACCTGCAGCCGCAGCGGGCGTGATCAGTGGCGCGTGTTGGACAGAAACTGCTTGAACCGCTCGGTTGCGCCGGAACCGAAGGCCTCGGCCGGAGGCATGTCCAGATCAACCTTGCCCTGATGCATGAAGACAACCTTGGACGACACGTCGCGGGCAAAGCCCATCTCATGCGTCACCACAAGCATCGTGCGGCCTTCTTCGGCAAGGCCCCGCATGACCTTCAAGACCTCGCCCACCAGTTCCGGGTCCAGCGCACTGGTCGGTTCGTCAAACAGCAGCACATCCGGGTCCATCGCCAGCGCCCGGGCAATCGCCACGCGCTGTTGCTGGCCACCCGAGAGCTGCGCCGGGTAGTAGTCCTTCCGCTCCAGCACCCCCACCCGGTTCAAAAGGGCTTCGCCCCTCTCCCACGCCTCGGCCTTCGACCGGCCAAGGACATGCACAGGACCCTGCATCACGTTTTCGATCACCGTCAGATGGGACCAGAGGTTGAAGCTTTGGAACACAAAGCCCGTGTGCAGCCGCAACGCGCGCTTCCTCTCCTCGGTCACCGGCCCCGCACCCAGGGTCACGCGGTCAGCCTTGATCGCGATGGTGCCGGCATCCGCGGTTTCCAGAAAATTCAGACAGCGCAGAAAAGTCGACTTGCCCGACCCGGATGCCCCAAGGATCGAAACGACATCGCCCTGGCCCGCCGACAGCGAGATCCCGTCCAAGACCTTGTGCTTGCCAAAGGACTTTTGAAGTCCCGTTGCAGAAAGCCGGGGTTCGGACAGAGCCATCTCCAGTCTCCTCTTTCAGAAGGATCATAGCCAACCCCTTGAAGCGAGTCCAATAAAGTTTCTTATAAAACATGTAGTTGTGAAGATTCATCGCGTGGATCTGACTGGTTTCGCACGTCCTGCCGCTGCTGCCGTGCAAACCCATCGACCCGTGGGGAATTGCGATGACAGACGCCGATCTGCACCCGGTCGCGATGCCGTGTGGACCAGCCGTTTCCCGGGCAGCGAGCGCTGGGAACTTCTATTGCACGCCTTACTGCGCGGGCGTCACGGCGGCGATGTGAACGGGCCATTTGCGCGCCTCACGCAACGGGACCAGGCTGGACGGCGCCGATTCCGCGGGCAACTTCGGTGACCTCGGCGCAATCGGGTTGTCACCGGGATCGAAGCCAGCTTTACAGCCAAGCGCGCCCCGCGGTAGGTCTAGCGCCGTCAACTCTAACGGGAATCGCCGAGGGAGCCCTTGCCAAAAGCTTCGATCCTCGGCACCGGCGCGGCCCGCAATCTTGCGATTGCCACCAGCCTTTCCCTTGATCTCGCACAGGCTCTGCCCCCAGGCGAAATCGAGCGCCTGACGGGCGTCGCCCAGCGACCGCGGGCCGACACGCGCGATCAGGTCGCGCTGGCGGCCGAGGCGGCTCTGGCAGCCCTGTCCGATGCGGGCCTCAAGGCCGATGCGCTTGACGCGATCCTTCATGCCGCCGCCGTGCCCTACCAGACCATCCCCGCGACAGCGCCCCTGGTGCAGCAGGCGCTAGGGTTGCCGGATGGGTCTGTCGCGGCCTATGACGTCGGGGCGACCTGCCTGGGCTTTCTGGCTGCGCTCCAGCATGCAGCGGCCATGATCGAGACCGGACGCTGGTCACAGGTTCTGGTCGTTGCCTCGGAACGGATCAGCGACAACCTTGATTGGCGGGTTCCTGCCACGGCGGGGCTTTTCGGCGATGGGGCCGGGGCCGCGGTCCTTGGCAAAGGTCCCAGTGGCCTATGCGTCGGACCTGTGGTCCTTGAGACTCATCCCTCGGGCTATGACGCGGCCCGCTTGCGCGCCGGCGGCACCCGTCTGGGCGCTGACGCCACGCCGGATGACATGCACTTCATCATGGACGGACCCGCCCTTTTCGGCCTGACGCGCCGCCGGTTCGAAGACTTCGTCCATCAAAATCTGGAAAAGGCCGGTCTTGCCCTGGACGACATCGACCTCGTCGTCCCGCATCAGGCCAGCCCCGTCGCGCTGCGGCTGATGGCGCGCGCGCTGGGGCTGGGCGAGGATCGTCTGATCGACCTCTCGGTGACCCATGGCAACCAGGTCGCAGCCTCCCTGCCGGTGACCCTGGATCATGCCCGGCGCTCTGGGCGGATCGCCCCCGGATCGCGCGTCCTGATGCTGGGCACCGCGGCCGGCGTCACCTTTGGCATGGCCGTGCTGGAGGCGGGATCATCCGACTGACATTCCACACTCAGGCCCGGATCAACGTGCCCGCGCGCCTTGTGCTGGCGGGCGGGCGCGGCCGTCTGGACCTTGCCGTGCGCTTCGGCGTGCTGGAAAGGCACGGTCAGCCGCCGGTCCTGATCGACGCAGGCTGGCCCGACCGCCAGCCGGGCGAGGGTCTGATGCTTGGTCTCTATCGTGCCGCCTTGCGACCCGCAGTCGATCCCGCCCTGTCGCCGACCGCGGTGCTTGCGGGGCGCCAGCCCGGTGCCCTGCTACTGACGCATCTTCATGCCGATCATGTGGGGTCTGCGCGCAACCTTGTCGGCGTCCCGATCCACGCCCCGGCGAGTGCCCTGGCCCACGCGCGCCGCCATCCGTGGCGGGCCCTGCGGCATGGGGTGATGGCCCATCTGCTGCCCGACCGGGTGATCGACCTGGAAGGCGATGCCCCCCTGCCCTTCGGCCTCGGCCGGGGCAAGGACGTGCTTGGCGACGGCTCGGTCTTCTCGGTCCCCCTGCCCGGCCATGCCGATGGGCACATGGGACTCTTGTTCCCGGGGTTTGCCACACCCGTCCTTTACGCGGCAGACGTGCAATGGGTCTGGCCCGCCATCGCCGAAAACTGCCCGCCGCAAGGGCCCGCCCGTCTGGTCTACGACGACCACCGCGCCGCGATGGAGAGCCTCGCGCGGGTGCGGGACTTCGCAGCCACAGGCGGGCGCGTGGTTCTCTGCCACGACCCCGACCCGGTACCGGTCTTCACCGCATGACCCTGCGCGGGTCTGCCATTGCGCTCCGCGCCTTTGCCGCGACCTTGGCGAGGGCCGCCCGGCTGCGCGACCACGCGAGGTTCGAGGCCTGGCAGACCCGCCGCCTGCAGGCCTGGCTGCGCGACCATGCCGGGGTCGACCGGCTAGAGGCCCTGCCCGAGATGGACCGCCACAACCTGATGGCCAATTTCGCCAGCCTGAACCGCCTCGGCCTCTCCACCGACGCCGCGACCACCATTGCCGAAGGCCGCGCTCCCCTGCCCCCGGGCCATCATGTCGGCCTCAGCACCGGCACCACCTCGGGCCGCCGGATGCCCTATGTGATCTCCGAGATGGAGCGTTTCCTCTGGCTGGGCACGATCCTGGCGAAGACCCTGGGCCTTGCTGCCCTTACCCGACCACGCGTGGCGGTGGCCCTGCCGCGCGGCTCGGCGCTTTACGACGCGGCGGGGGACGGGCGCGCGCTACCGCTCTGCTTCGTCTCGCTGGCCGAGGGCTTCGCCGCCGCCCGCACAAGGTTGGAGGCCTTCCGCCCCGACGTCATCGTCGCCCCGCCGCGCCTGTTGCACTGGCTGGCCCTGCAGCGCATAACCCTTGCGCCGCAACGCATCTTCTCGGCGGCCGAACTCCTTGACCCGCCCGACCGCGCCGCGATCCGGGCAGGCTTTCCGGGCGCGCAGCTGGGCGAGATCTACATGGCGACCGAGGGCCTCTTTGCCGTCAGTTGCCAGCACGGGCGGCTGCACCTGGCCGAAGATTGCCTGCACTTCGAGCTTGCCCCCGCAGGCGATGACGCGGTCGAGGCGGTGGTCACCGACTTCACCCGCACCGCGCAGACCATGGCGCGCTACCGGACGGGGGACCTGTTGCGTGTAGTGCCCTGCACTTGCGGCTCGCCCCTGCGCGCGGTGGTGATGGCAGGGCGGGCGGTGGACCGGATCGGCGGCATCGCGCCGGACCGGCTGGCCGATGCGGCGCTGAACGCGGGCGCGCTGGATTTCCGGCTGGTGCAACGGGGCGACGAAGATCCCGTGCTGACCCTGCCGCCGGGGACAGATCCCACCGGCCCCCGCACCGCGCTTCAGGCGTTGCTGGGTCGTCCCGTCACGGTAGAGACCCGGCCCCTGACCCTGCCCGAAGACACCAAGCTGCGCCGGGTCATGCGGATTGCGTGACACGCTCCAGCGTGGCCAGGAACCGCGCTGCCGGGTCGTACTGCCCGGCCGCCGCGCGAAAGCGGGGGATGGCAGGCCAGTCTTCCGAAAGCAGACGGTCCACCAATCCTGCCGCGTTCGCCAGCGACTTGGCGCGTCGCCCCAACCCATGCCATTCGATCCGCGCGGCCATGTCGAACTGGTCGAAATCCTGTGGCACGACCATGCTCGGCAGCCCCGCCGCAATCGCCGAATAGGCGATGCCGGTGCCGCCATGATGGATCACCGCATCGAACCGTGGCAGGTCGCGCTGATAGCAGAGGCGCGGCACGGTGATCAGGTTCGGCAGGTCGACCGCCCCCGCCGCCCCGCCTTCCATCCGGCCTTCCGAGGCGACGATCACCCAGTCCGGCCGCTCCCGCGCCATCCGCTCCAAC
>JBJTSJ010000126.1:0-3703 GCA_046076605.1 Tabrizicola sp. | reverse complement strand
GACCGAGATCCTTGCGCGGCGGCTGAAGGCGCTGCAAGCGCGCGAAAGGGTGGCGTGATGCCGGAACTGGGGAAGTACGCCTTCGCAGTGCTGGCCTCCTACGGGGCGACGGCGGTGCTAATTGCGGGGCTGGTGGGGCTGACGCTGTGGCAGTCGGCCCGGATGAAACGCGCGCTGGCCGAGGTCGAGGCCCGGCAGGGGAAGAACGATGGCTAAGTGGCTGATGGTGCTGCCCCCGGTCCTGTTCGCGGGGCTGGCGGGGCTGTTCTACGCGGGGATGTACCGGGACAACCCGGGAGAGCTGCAGTCGGTCTTCGTCGGACGGCCTGCGCCCGTCCTGCCGACCACGACGCTGCCGGGCATCCCGGGCCTCACCGAGGCCGACCTTCGGACCGGCGAGGTGACGGTGGTCAACTTCTGGGCCACCTGGTGCCCGCCTTGCCGGGCCGAGCATCCGGTGCTGAAGAAGATGGCCGAGGACGGGGTGCGGGTCGCGGGCGTCAACATCATGGATGACGACGCGAAGGCTGTGGAATACCTGGCCGAGGAGGGCAACCCCTTCATCGGCGTTGCGACCGACCCGCAGGGGCGGAACCGGGTGGAATGGGGGGTGACCGCGCCGCCCGAGACCTTCATCGTCGGCGGGGATGGGACGGTTCTCTTCCGCTTTGTCGGGCCGCTGGTCGGGACGGATTACGAGACCCGGTTCATCCCGGAACTGGAAAAGGCCTTGGCCGGTCGCTGAGTGTCCACGGTGGACAAAGGCTGATGGACTTTAAATTTCAATGACTTGGCCGCGGACGTTAGGGGTTTCTTAACGGATGCGGAAGGTGGGCGAACCCCGCGCGAAGGGCGCGGGAACGGCCCACCCTACGACGCCGCCGCAAGTGGCGATGTGGGGCGTGCCACCACGCGGCGCAGTCCTGCTGCTACATCCTGCGGCTTGCGCGTGTCGGGCAGCATCGCGATGCCCTCGAACTGGGCGTAGTCCCCGCGCCGCAGCCATTGCGGCATGGTCCGCGCCAGCACCGCATCGCCGCTGAGATAAAGCTGCCCATTTGCCGGCTCTCCTGCCACGGTCGCACGACCCAATAGAATGCCGTACAGGGAAACCCGGTTCGTTTCGACATAAAGGTCGATGTCGAAGCCGGGGATCGAGGAGCAGATCTCGGCTTCGGCCCCAGGCTGCAGGATCGCCCAATAGGTGTTGCACTCCAGCTCTGGGTCCGAGAAGTGGAACTGCATCACCACCCGGCGCCGGGGCCGGGCATCGGAGACGAATGCCTTGCGCATCTTCCAGATGAGATTCGAGACCGTGGCTGTGCACAGCGCCACTTCGGCGTCGATGAAGCACTGCGTCCATTGCGCCAAGGCGTTCAACGCGGGCTCCAGCGCGATGGCGGCCTCGGTCCGCAGGCAGTCGACCGAGCCGGTCGCGCGGTCGGTGACGCATTCCACCAGACCCATCTCCTCCAACTCCTTCAACCGCGGGGACAAAAGCGCGGGCGAGATGCTGCCCACCTCGCGGCGCAGATCGTTGAAGCGCGTCGCCCCGGCCCAGAGCCCGACGAGGATCGGGATCGTCCAGCGCGGCTTCAGGATGTCGCAGGCGCGGGTGATGGGGCAGATCAGTCCATAGGGTTTCTGGGGCATGGGTATGGCCTCCCTCGGGTCATCGAGAGGCCTACGCCCCGGGGCCGGGTGCATTCCTGTTCAACTTGTGTAGCGGGGGCGCTTCCGGTCCTGAACTTCACCCGGCGACCTGGTCGGGGCGATGCTGGGCGAAAGACCCCAGGCACAGGAGCAGATGATGTCGACCACCCCCATTCCCCCGCACGCATCACCGCTGGCGCAACCGCTTTCGACCGGATGTCAGGCCTGGTTCGCGACCGGATCGGCAGCGCCGGTCAGGCGCTTGCGGCCCGTTTGCCTGGGCTGGTGCTGCGGATCAACGCCTGGTGGCGCCGTCCCACCGCCCGCACCGCCCGGATCGGGTTGAGCCCGTCGGTCGATGCCGCGACCCGGCTGGAGATTTCGCTGCGCGGCGGCTTTCCGCGATAGACGGTCAGAAGACGGCCAGTGCGACGCTCAGCACCAGTGCGGCGGTCAGGCAGAGGTCAGCCAGAGTGAAGCCTAGGGGGATCGTGGCGCGGGCAGAGGCCTTGCGCGGGGTTTCGACAGGCGGGCGAAGCTGCGGAAAGCGGTGTTGCATGGTCAGGCCTTCTGGCTGCTGGACAGGGCCAGACTGCACCGAAAACCAGAACAAAAGGTGAAGACCCGGGGGTTGCCCGGGTCTTTCATGGAAATAATGCGTTTCCGAAATCAGGACGCCGCGAGGTTCCGCAGCACGTAGTGCAACACGCCGCCATTCTCCACATACTCGATCTCGATGGCGGTATCGATCCGGCACTTGATCTGGATCGTCTTCTCGGTCCCGTCGGCATAACGGATGGTGCAGGGCACGGTGCTGAGCGGCTTCAGATCGCCCTCAAGCCCGCCGATGCTGACCACCTCGTCGCCCTTCAGGCCCAGCGTCTTGCGGGTGTCGCCGCCGGTAAACTCGAACGGGATGACGCCCATGCCGACGAGGTTCGAGCGGTGAATCCGCTCGAACGATTCGGCGATCACAGCCTTGACGCCAAGGAGCGCGGTGCCCTTTGCCGCCCAGTCGCGCGAGGAGCCCGCGCCGTATTCGATGCCGCCGAAGATCACGAGGGGCGTGCCCGCCGCCTGATAGGCCATCGAGGCGTCGTAGATTGAAGTCTGCACACCGTCCGGCCCCTTGGTGTAGCCGCCTTCCACGCCATCGAGCATCTCGTTCTTGATGCGGATGTTGGCGAAGGTACCGCGCATCATCACCTCATGGTTGCCGCGCCGGGCGCCGTAGGAGTTGAACTCGCTGACCGGAACCTGCCGTTCTGTCAGATACTTGCCGGCCGGAGTTGAAGCTTTGAATGAACCGGCCGGAGAGATGTGGTCGGTAGTGATCATGTCGCCCAAAAGCGCCAGCACCCGCGCGCCGGTGATGTTCTTGATGACGCCGGGCGTCGCCGACATGCCCTGGAAGTAGGGCGGATTCTGGATGTAGGTTGAGGTCGGCGGCCAGTCGTAGGTTTCGCTATCGGTGATCTGCACGCCCTGCCATTTGGCGTCGCCCTTGAAGACGTCGGCGTATTTCGCCTGGAAGGCCTGACGCGTGACGACCGCGTGGACGATGTCGGCGATTTCCTTGTTCGTGGGCCAGATGTCTTTCAGGTAGACCGGCTTGCCGTCCTTCGACGTGCCCAAGGGTTCCGTCGTCAGGTCGATGTTCATGTCACCGGCCAGCGCATAGGCGACGACCAGGGGCGGCGAGGCAAGGTAGTTGGCGCGGACGTCCGGGGAAATCCGGCCCTCGAAGTTGCGGTTGCCCGACAATACCGCAGCGGCCACAAGGTCACCCTCGTTGATCGCCTTGGAGATCTCGGGCTGCAGGGGACCGGAGTTGCCGATGCAAGTGGTGCAGCCATAGCCGACGAGGTTGAAGCCCACGGCGTCGAGGTCTTCCTGCAGGCCTGCGGCGTTGAGGTATTCCGACACGACCTGCGATCCCGGTGCCAGCGAGGTTTTCACCCACGGCTTGCGGGTCAGGCCGAGCGCGCGTGCCTTGCGCGCCACGAGGCCTGCGCCGATCAGGACGTAGGGGTTGGAGGTGTTGGTGCAG